>NZ_JBSQYS010000034.1:0-53171 GCF_055140945.1 Sunxiuqinia sp. | reverse complement strand
AATTTCAGGATGCAAACTCTCCTACCCATCGAGTTGGAAGCGACATTAATCAGGAATTTACTCAGGTGAAGCATAAATACCCCATGCTCTCGTTAAGTAATTCCTATTCAAAAGATGAATTGCAGGATTTTGATACCCGGGTTCGTAAGTTAATTGGAGATGAATTTGACTATGCCTGCGAACTAAAATTCGATGGTGCATCGTTGAGTTTATGGTACGAAAATGGGGAGTTAGTAAAAGCTGTCACCCGGGGCGATGGAGAAAAGGGAGACGACGTAACTGCTAATGCGCGGACTATTCGCAGCGTTCCTCTAAAATTAAAAGGAGACTCCTACCCTGATTCTTTTGAAATTAGAGGCGAAGTTTTACTACCCTTTCAGGTGTTTGCAGAGTTGAATAAAGCCCGCGAAGAAGCTGGCGAACCATTGTATGCCAATCCAAGAAATACCGCATCCGGTTCGTTAAAAATGCAGAACTCGGCAGAAGTTGCCAAACGTAAACTCGATGCCTATTTCTACTATGTATTGGGTGAAAATCTGACTAAAGATGGGCACTTTGAAACGATTCAGGAAGCAGGCAAATGGGGCTTTAAAATTTCAGAATACACGACTAAGTGCAAAAGTATTGATGACGTTTTCGACTATATTAATCACTGGGACAGCGCACGATTCGACCTCCCGGTAGCAACGGATGGAATTGTTATTAAAGTCAATTCGCGCCGCTTGCAGAACAACCTGGGATTTACCGCAAAATCGCCCCGTTGGGCGATTGCCTATAAGTTTACAGCGGAACAAGTCAGCACCATGCTAGAGTCGGTGAGTTACCAGGTAGGCCGAACCGGAGCTGTAACGCCCGTCGCCAATCTAACCCCGGTATTATTGGCAGGAACCACTGTTAAGCGAGCTTCTTTGCACAATGCCGACATTATTGAAAAGCTGAACTTGCATGTGCAGGATGTTGTTTTTGTTGAAAAAGGCGGTGAAATCATTCCTAAAATTGTAAATGTTGATGAATCAGCGCGAAAACCTGAAGCTGAAAAAATTGAATTTATCAAGCATTGTCCTGAATGTGGCACCGAGTTGATTCGAAACGATGGCGAAGCAGCGCATTATTGTCCCAATGAAACGGGCTGTGCTCCGCAGATAAAAGGAAAGATTGAACATTTCATTAGTCGCAAAGCCATGGATATTGATGGTTTGGGACAAGAAACTGTTGAATTGCTTTTCAACGAAGGATTGATTAATAATAGTGCCGATTTGTATAATATTAAGGTCGAACAACTGACGAGTCTGGAGCGAATGGGAGAAAAATCTGCCAATCGAATTTTAAAAAGTCTGGAAGAATCTAAATCAATACCTTTTGAGCGAGTTTTATATGCATTGGGTATTCGTTATGTTGGAGAAACTGTTGCTAAAAAGCTAGCCAACAAACTGGTTGATATAGACACAATAACCAATTCGAGCTATGACGAATTAGTCGACATTGATGAGATTGGTGGTAGAATTGCAGAAAGTATCCGATCGTTTTTCGACAATGAAGACAACCAGTCAATCATTCAAAACCTTAAAGATCAAGGATTAAAATTCAAACTAAGTGAAAGCAATTTAGAAGGCCGAAGTAATAAACTGGAGGGACTGAGCATTGTCATTTCCGGAACATTCGAGAAGCACTCCAGAGATGAACTAAAAAAGTTGATAGAGAAACATGGTGGCAAAAATACAGGTTCGATCTCGAAAAAGACTTCGTATTTATTGGGTGGCAGCAATGTAGGTTCTTCCAAAATGGAGAAAGTTGAAAAATTAGGTGTTCAGGTTATTTCCGAAGATGATTTTTTAACGATGATTCAATAAACGAAGTTCAGTTATCCGGAGTTCGTTCTATTTGGAGTGTTCTGTGGAACTTATTTTGACTTTAAAGTCCGGTTCTCAACGAAACGATTACTTTTAATTTAATCGTACTCGGCTTATCACAAACAATTTCTTATTTTTGTCACGTCTATGAGTTTCAAAAATCAATTCATCAGCTGGCTGCTTAAACGCAAATGTCGTGAGTTCAAACGATCGGTTCAGGTTATCAACCTCAATTATGCAAAAATAGCAGGCGTTCTTTGGAAAGTAGATGATCGTGAAGTTTTTAATCTGCTGACTCAGGAACTTAAAAGCCGCGGCGTGCAAGTCAATAGCTTGTGTTTTTCGGAACAACGTGGGTCGGTGCAAGGTGAAGCGGTTCTCACCAAAGATGATTTTTCAATGTTCGGCAAGGTAAAAAATGAAGAAATTGCCCGCTTTATCGATCAGAAATTTGACATTCTGCTTGACATTAGTTTAAGTTCAGGGATTGAATTGCAGTATTTGCGTTGCTTGTCGAAAGCTAAATTTAAAGTTGGTTGGTCAGCTAAAACACCTGACTATTTTGATTTGAGTATCGACATCAGCAAGCGAAAGGAACCCGGTTTTTTGGTAGAGCAAATGCTCTATTATTTAAGTGAGATAAACAAAATAGAAACAAATAATTAATTATTCTAATATGACACACCCGTTTAAAGGAGCCGGAGTTGCTTTAGTAACTCCATTTAAGGAAGATAATTCAATTGATTTTAATGCCTTGGAAAACATTGTTGAAGATCAAATCAGCAACGGCATGGATTACTTGGTTGCTCTCGGAACAACTGCCGAAACACCAACTTTGTCTTTGAAAGAACAAAAGGAAGTGGTTGCATGCATTAAAGCCAAAAACGACAAACGGGTTCCACTGGTTTTAGGATTGGGTGGCAACGACCCATACAAAATAATGCTTGACATTCAAGCGACTGATTTTTCAGCTATTGACGGCATTTTAAGTGTTACACCATATTACAACAAACCGTCGCAGGAAGGATTAATTGAGCACTACAAATTAGTTTGCAAGACCAGCCCTGTGCCTGTTATACTGTACAACGTACCTTCGCGTACAGGTGTTAATATGAAGGCCAAAACTTCCATTCAGGTTGCCAAAGAATGTTCAAATGCTATTGCCATAAAAGAGGCTTCAGGTATTTCATCTCAGGTAGCACGAATGGTGAAACACGGTCCGGAAGGATTTGCGGTTATCTCGGGCGACGACGTGCTGGCCTTGCCTATTATTTCTGTTGGTGGTATTGGTGTAATTTCGGTTACAGCCAATGTTTTACCAGGCAAATTAAGCCAACTGATTCATTTTGCAAATGAAGGTAAATTTGCCGAAGCCCGGGAGCTTCACCTGCAGATGATCGACTTTTTCAAGCTGTTGTTCCGTGAAGGAAACCCCGGAGGAATAAAAGCAGCGATGGAAATAGCAGGCAAAGCCAAAAACATTGTTCGCCTGCCAAGTTATCCAATCAGCAAAAAGTTATACGGCGAAATTGAAGCTGAACTAAAAACATTGCTTTAAGAAAAGCGACACACTTTATATCAAGGAGATGCATGACAATGTATCTCCTTTTTTACTTTCAAGAATCATTTCTCCGTCGAAAAATCTATAAATCTAACATCTCAAACCCTTATATTTTCTTAATTTGTAACCCCAAACCGTTAAAACAATTCGGGAATAATGATTGATTTAAATGCCATACCTTCACCTTGCTTTGTATTGGAAGAAAAATTACTTCGTAAAAACCTTGAGTTAATTCGCTCAGTTGCTGATGCTTCTCAAGTCGAAATCATCGTAGCGTTCAAAGGATTTGCGATGTGGAGTGCTTTCCCAATCGTTCGGGAATATTTTAAGGGAGCCACGGCCAGCTCGTTGAGCGAAGCGAAACTCTGCCACGAAGAAATGAAAAGCCTGGCCCACACCTATGCCCCAGCATACGAATCCAGCGAGTTTACTGAGATCATGGAGCATTCAAGTCATATTACTTTCAACTCGCTTAGCCAATTTGAGCGTTTTGCTCCACAAGTTAAACGGTCAGAACGCCAGATATCGATGGGACTCCGAATTAATCCGGAGTATTCCGAAGTTGAAACCGAATTATACAACCCTTGTGCTCCGGGTTCCCGACTGGGGGTAATTGTCGAACAACTTCCAATTCAACTACCCAAAGAGATTGAGGGATTACACTTTCATACACTTTGTGAGTCGGACTCCGAAGATTTAGCTAAAACGCTGGCAGCTGTCGAAGAAAAATTCCACCGCTATTTGCCTCATTTAAAATGGCTCAACATGGGAGGTGGTCATTTGATGACTAAAAAGGGTTACGATGTTGAACGCTTGATTAAGCTGTTGAAAAACTTCAAAGCAAAATACCCTCAGCTGCACATCATTATGGAGCCGGGCAGTGCCTTTGCCTGGGAAACTGGTTTTTTAAAAGCCAAAGTATTGGACCTGGTTGAAAATAAGGGAATCAAGACAGCGATGCTCAATGTATCGTTTGCAGCACACATGCCCG
The DNA here is from genome assembly GCF_055140945.1 of Sunxiuqinia sp. Taxonomy (NCBI): domain Bacteria; kingdom Pseudomonadati; phylum Bacteroidota; class Bacteroidia; order Marinilabiliales; family Prolixibacteraceae; genus Sunxiuqinia; species Sunxiuqinia sp. Next base: position 48,769 of record NZ_JBSQYS010000034.1, on the reverse strand, counting down.
ATTGCCTTGAAATGCCCTACCAGCCACGAATCCGGAATGCAAGTTCAACACCAATTACAGGTAAGCCAACCTACCGAATGGGGGGAAACAGCTGCCTGAGTGGCGATTATATTGGCTATTGGTCGTTTGATGAGGAACTCAAAATTGGCGACTCCATCATTTTTGAAGATATGATTCACTACACGATGGTGAAAACAACTTTCTTTAATGGGGTAAAACATCCATCAATTGGGATCATCCGGACAAATGGAGAGTTCGAGTATATTCGCCAGTTTGGGTACGAGGATTACAAAAATAAATTGAGCTAAAAAAAGCCCCGCGTTTGCGAGGCTTTAATTTCAATTAAGCTGTTACTTTATTTTTTTGATACATTCGATTGCGTTGTTCGCGAATTTCATCGCTACTGATGTAATCGTCATATTCCATTTGTTTATCGATCGTTCCATTCGGAGTCAACTCAATAATCCGGTTACAGACTGTATGAATAAATTCGTGGTCATGCGATGACATGAGGATGTTCCCTTTAAACTGCGTCAGGCGGTTGTTAAAGGCCTGGATTGATTCTAAATCCAAGTGGTTGGTTGGTGTGTCCAGCATCATCAGATTAGCGTTAGCCAACATCATTCGGGCAATCATACAGCGCATCTTCTCTCCTCCCGATAACACCTTTGTATTTTTGAAAATCTCTTCGCCCGAGAATAACATTTTCCCCAGGTAGCCACGCAGAAATTGCTCACTGGTGTCAGAACTATATTGAGCAAGCCAATCAACCAGCGACAAATCTTTATCGAAAAACTTAGAACCATCCAAAGGCAGGTAAGCTTTGGTTATTGTTACTCCCCAGTCAATATTGCCGCTATCCGGCTGATCGTTGCCATTCAGAATCTCAAAAAGTGCGGTCATCGCGCGAGGATCACGCGAGAGAAAGACAATCTTATCATCCTTTTCAACAGTGAAATTCACGTCTTTGAAAAGCAGATCGCCACCAGCCGATTTACTCAAGTTGTGCACTTCCAATACTGAATTACCCGGTTCGCGCTCTGGAGTAAAAATAATTCCTGGATATTTTCTGGTTGAAGGTTTAATCTCATCAACATTCAGTTTTTCTAACATCTTCTTCCGGCTGGTCGTTTGTTTCGACTTCGCCACGTTAGCCGAGAAGCGTGCAATAAACTCCTGCAATTCCTTTTTCTTCTCCTCCGCTTTTTTATTCTGCGAAGCTTGTTGTCTCAATGCCAGCTGGCTTGATTCGTACCAGAAGCTATAGTTACCGGCAAACAATTGCACCTTACCAAAGTCAATATCCACCGTGTGTGTGCAAATGGCATCTAAAAAGTGCCTGTCGTGAGAAACCACCAAGACCGTTTGATCAATGTTCGACAAGTAATTTTCCAACCAGCTCACCGTATCTAAATCCAGATCGTTGGTAGGCTCATCCAGTAACAGGTTGTCGGGTTTGCCAAATAAAGCCTGTGCCAGCAATACTTTTACTTTTTCTTTTCCGCTCAGCTCCTTCATTATTTTGTAATGAAGATCTTCAGCAATTCCTAATCCACTAAGCAAACTGGCAGCGTCACTTTCTGAATTCCAGCCATCCATTTCGGCAAACTGATCTTCAAGCTCTGAAGCTTTAATTCCATCAGCTTCCGAAAAATCTTCTTTCATATACAGTTGATCTTTTTCAACCTTGATTTTCCAGAGCTGCTCATGCCCCATCATCACGGTGTCTAAAACCGGAACTTCATCAAACTTCTGGTGATCCTGACTCAACACGGAGAGCCGTTCTCCTGAGCCGATGCTCACATTTCCAAAAGTTGGATCCTGCTCGCCGTACAACATTTTTAGAAATGTAGACTTTCCGGCTCCATTAGCCCCAATAATTCCGTAGCAATTACCTCCTGTAAATTTCAGGTTAACATCCTGAAACAATACTCTTTTCCCAAACTGTATTCCTAAATTCGATACTGTAATCATCTATTCGCTTCTTAATATTTTGTGATAGAGCCGTGCTCTAATAACAGCGTGCAAAAATACACGAAAATTAAAGAGCCCAATACTTAAATGACTTAACTTGATGGTAATTTAATCTTTAACGTGTATTCGAAAGCTCATCGCAAGATCAGATCTCAACTGAACTCGTCGTAGGAAATCATGTCGGCTGGCACCTTTAATTGATTCAACATCGCCAGCGTAGCTTTAATCAATGCAGGAGGTCCGCATAAGTAGTATTCAATGTTCCCGGGCTTTGTATGCGACTGAAGGTACCGGCGATTGACAACATCATGAATAAAGCCAAGGTCACCGTTCCACTGGTCATTCTCGCGAGGTGCAGACAAGGCGACATGGAATGAGAAGTTCTCATTTGTTTGTTCCATTTCTTCGAAGTATTCCTTGTAGAACAAATCATCCAACGCTCGGGCACCATACCAAAAACTAAGCTTGCGTTTTGTCTTTTTAGTTTCCAGCAAATAAGACAGATGAGCCCGGAGTGGCGCCATACCGGCTCCGCCTCCAATATAAACCATTTCACGCTCGCTTGGCTTGATCAGGAAATCGCCATGAGGAGCCGTCAGTTTCACCTGATCTCCCGGCTTTAGATTGAACAGATAAGCTGATCCAATCCCCGGGGAAACATCCGTTCCTGCGGGAGGTAATGAAAGCCTGACATTGAACTTGATTGTTGCATCAACTGCCGGATTGGTTGCAAACGAGTAGTTTCTTTTCACATAAATTGAATTCGATGCATGTAAGCCGAACAAATCATTTTCTTTCCATCGTTCAGCAAATGGCGCTTCAACATCAATGGTTTTAAAACTAGCTTCGTAGGGCGGAATGATAAATTGAGCATATTGTCCGGGCAAATAGTCGATGGCACCGTTGTCGGTTTTTTCCAAAACCAATTCTTTAATATAGGTGGCCACATTTTTATTACTAACCACCCGGCAGACCACTCCTTCGTCCAACAGTGCATTTTCCTCCTGATCGGGCAGGTCAAGATACAAATAAAGTCTCCCCTGCTCCTCTTCTACCTGATACGTATTCAGACCAATGCAGACCGGAGTTCTGGCGGGAGATCCATCAGCTAGTTTGAATCGCCCGTTGTGTTTCGGACATTCAATAACATCGCCCAAAATAATTCCATCCGAAAGGTGCGTATTCCCGTGGGTACACATGCCATCAGTTGCATAATAGGCACCATTGGCATGATAAACAGCGTAAGTACGATGCTCAAAATCGAACCGCGCAATATCCCCCTCAGCCAATTCTGATGCCTTACAGATTTCAATTTTACCATTGGCCCAATGTGCTTTGTTGCCAACAATAATGTCAGGCTGCTCGTGATGTTGACCAGATCGCTCCGGCAGTTTCCGTTCTACATAGTAGTATGGATCCTTCACTTGTTTCAATATGGCGGGGATGATTTCTTTGAAGGTTTCAATAATTCCATTGTAGGGTTTTGGACAATCGTCTTTAACCAGCTCGTGCAACTGAGGCAGGTTGTGGTAAGGCACCAGTGGAAACATGTGGTGCTCAACATGGTAATTCATGTTCCAGTACAGGAATCGATGAACCCGGTTCATGTAAACCGTTCGACAGTTTAGTCGGTGATCGAGCACATTTTCCTGCAAGCCGGCGTGCTGAGTGAAGCCGTAAACCGGCATCAGCCAGGTGCCAAACAAGGTTGGCAAACCGATAAACATTAAAGGCAGAATGGTTCCGTAAAAGATAGATAGAAAAATGACAAACAAAAAGATAGAAACATATATCCGAGCTTTAAATATCACCTTCCGCCATTCCCTTTCAGGCACGTAAGTAGCAACTTGCGGATCGATTCGGCCACTGGCATGGGTGATCATTTTCTTAAATTCGGGAACAGCACTTGCAACACCGAAAAAGGTCAATATAATCTGTTTGATATCCGGAGGACGTGGAACAGCAATTTCAGGGTCGCGACCCCGAATAATTGTATCGCTGTGATGCCGGGCATGACTGTATCGCCAAACAGTTGATTGCCGCAAGACCATAAACGAGGAAATTTCGTACAGTACGTTGTTCATCCAGTCGGTTTTAAACGCTGTACCATGACTGGACTCGTGCCAGCGTGAATCGGAAGTAGAAGCATACAATACACTGTAAACGATGTACGGAAAGGCGACATACCACGCCCCCCACCAGAGATAGACCAGGTAGCCGGAACCGAAAATCAAACCAAACCACAACAGGGTATCTCTAATTGCCGGGCCATCTTTCCGAACCAACAATTCTCTCATTTTATCTTTAGGAACCGGACTGGTGTACCACTGGGCATCGGCCAGTCCTTTTGCTACGGCGCCCTTCGACTCAGCACCAATCAAGCTATAATCCCTATCAATATCGCTGTTACTGCTCATAAGTCCCATTTTTATCTTCTGTGCGAGGTCAGCTTCTTACTCAAAAATTCATCAAATAGCTCTTACGCTCACTGGCCTACCATTGATTCTTTCGTATTCGGCACAGTCGGCATAACAATACAAACCCACATCGGGAGCTCTGACAAACCCCTGAACCGCCTGCATCTTCTTAAGACTGATATTTTGCCTCCACCAAGTGAGATGGATATTCAATTTAATCTTCAAACAGACAGACGAAATTTTAGTTTAATCTGAAAATGAAGCACAAAAAAACTCCTGCTGCTCAAGCAACAGAAGTTTGTATCTTATCTATCAAATGTAATTATTTCTTCAAGCTTATAATTTGGCTACCTCATCGTCAATAAACTTCAACTCTTCGCTGGTCAGATCAAATGTTGCAGCAAATGCGTTTTGTACTGCTTGGTCTTCATCTCGGGCTCCAGCCAAGGCAATTGTTATTCCGTCTCGTTCAAGAGTCCAACGAAGGACTAATTGAGCCAAGGTCACTCCACGTTCATTCGCAATGGGTTTGATGGTCTCCAAAAAAACGTTGGTCTTTTTAATGCTTTCATCCGTAAATGACGGATTGTCTGCCCGATGATCACCCTTTGCAAAGTGCTGCCCCGGCTTCATCTTTCCGGTTAATAAGCCACGCTCCAGCGGACTGTAGGCCAATACCGACTTCCCATGACTCTTGCAATAAGGAACTGTTTCCTCTTCAATACCACGGTTAACCATGCTAAATGGAATTTGATTAGAAACCAGCTTCGTTATTTTTTCGGCTTCAGCCATCAAACCGGCATCATAATTACACACGCCAACATGACGCACTTTACCCTGCTCCACCAGCTTGTTTACTGCTTCAAAGGTCTCCTCGACAGGTGTGGTCGAATCGTGCCAATGAATTTGGTACAAATCAATATAATCCGTATTCAGACGCGTCAGGCTTTCTTCGCACTCTTTGATAATACTTTCCTTTCCGGCGTATTTATAAATATCAATCGGGTTTCCGTCATTGTCTTTACTCTTGAAATAAAAGTCTCCTTTATCCCAATCCCAGCGCAATCCAAACTTGGTTAAAATCTGAACTTTATCCCGGGGAATTTTCTGAATGGCTTCACCAACAATCTCCTCACTGGTTCCCTGCCCGTAAATTGGGGCAGTATCAATGGAGGTCACTCCGGCATCATAAGCCGCTTTAATGGCTTTTACAGCCTCGTTTCGATCGGTTCGGCCCCACATCCATCCACCGGCAGCCCATGCTCCAAAGGTAATTGCGGATAGTTTTAAATCTGAATCGGCAAGTTGTCTGTATATCATATTCTCTTCTTAATTGATTGGTTCTTTTTATTCTTACTATAAAAATAAGTCACAGACCATATTGATTGTTCATTTTTTAACATTTAGATTGAAGAGTAACATAGCCGCAAAACTTCAGCAAAAGCAAAAAGACCCCATTGCGGAGTCTTTTATGATGTGAATACGTTAGTTGACTGGAGTTATTGGGTGTATGCAATTCGTCGAGATGCCTTTCTTAACAAGATATTAATCAGATCCTCGGTGCTGCTTCCAATCGTTCCATTCAGAGCTTTGTTATAATTGATTAAAACGTCTCCATCAGCGGCATTATGAATGTACATATTCATGACAGCTTTGTTTGTACTTCCCCAGAAACCTACTAATGCGCCCAATACGATAGATGCACCTTCAGACATCGGTTTATTTGTTTCAAAAGTGCCGGAAACCAATGCATCGACTTCTAATAATTTTGCAATTTCTTCGGGCGTGTAATCTTTCATGTTTTCATAAGTAATACCGTTCCTTTTTAATAGAGCATTGGTTTTATTAGGATCCTGAACTTTTACCGTAAGCTGTCCTCTTTTTTCCCGTTTCAGGAACCAGGAGTAAAACCCCATTTGCACACTCTCCCCTTCTGACTTTTCCATTCGTTCAAGTTGTTCCGTTGAAATATTTTTCATCTGTTTCGGACGCAAGGTCACAGAAGAGTCAAAGGGTATTATCGCTATGATTTTATGATCCTTCGCGATTTGTTCGAAATTAGGATTTTCATAAAGATGTGTCTGCGCAAACACAGAGAGGCTAAACAGACAGGCAATCAGAGAAAACATTAATTTGTTCATAATAAAAAATGATAAGTGAATTTTAAGTTAGCTTAAAGAGTTCTGTTAATAAAAAACCGAGTAAATATAAATCTATTTATCTAAAAATAGTAAGAGGTGTATTATTTAAATTCATTCCAGTTAAATGGCTGCTGGTTCCTGACAAAAATCCATTATAACGAAGCTAAAACCTATAGTGATTGATAGCTGTAACCAATGGTGCAAGCTAGGAAAAACAATTTCTCTGTATCTTGTGGGAATATTTATTTTTAATGCAACAACTATTCAGAGGTATGCAATATTTGTACAATCTTATATCTATAGGCATGACTTTCAAAAAAAAAGAATCTTCGTATTAAACACGGGTATAGTACTTTGTGCAAAATGTTTTATATATATTGCTGACAGTTCTTTCTTTTTCCTTTCTTTATAATTCTTTTCTATATATATTTGTAACCATTGTGTAAGGTTTAACAATGTGGTCATGAAAGAATATTTATCTCTTGCAGAAACAGCAGAACTTGTTGGAAAATGTAAAGAAACACTAAGAAGGTGGGATAACGAGGGGATTCTCAATGCCTTAAGGGAGCCTGTTTCTGATTATCGAATTTACAGAAAGAAAGATGTACAAGCATTCTTAGGCAGCTTATTTGATGATAAATTCGAAGAAACGATTTCAAACTATGTTGAGCCAACCCATGAATACTCTGTGCTTGAATTATTTGCGGGAGCAGGAGGCTTAGCCGTGGGGTTAGAAAAGTCTGGATTGAAATGTGTAGCACTAAATGAAATAGACAAATGGGCTTGTAATACTTTACGAAAAAATAGACCAAGCTGGAATGTATTAGAGGGTGATGTAAGAGACTTTAATTTTTCGAAGTATAATAATAAAGTTGATGTAGTTACTGGTGGTTTTCCTTGTCAAGCATTTAGTTATGCCGGAAAGAAGTTGGGATTAAAAGATGCACGAGGAACATTGTTTTATGAGTTTGCAAGAGTTGTTCAAGAAGTTTCCCCTGCAATCTGCATCGGTGAAAACGTTAGAGGCTTACTTAGTCATGAGAAAGGGAAAACGCTAGAAGGTATGATTTCTATTCTAGATGAAATCGGTTACAACGTTGTTCCAGTACAAATATTAAAAGCAATTAATTACAAAGTTCCACAAAAAAGAGAACGTTTGATTCTTGTTGGTATCAGAAAAGATATCAATATAAACTATCAATATCCGAAGCCATACAAAAGAGTATTTAACCTTTCTGACGCATTAAAAAAAGGTGAACTGTTTGACAAAAACGTTCCGAAATCCGATGGAGCCAAATATCCAAAATCGAAAAAAGAAGTTCTGGATTTAATACCTCCTAAAGGATACTGGCGCGATCTACCTCTTGAAATCCAAAAAAAGTACATGGGGGGTAGTTTTTATCTTGGTGGTGGAAAAACAGGAATGGCTCGTAGAATTGGTTGGGATGAACCAAGTTTGACATTAACCTGTAGTCCTGCTCAAAAACAAACGGAAAGATGCCATCCAGAAGAAACACGCCCTTTTACAGTTCGCGAATATGCAAGAATCCAAACCTTCCCAGATGAATGGGACTTTGATGGTTCTATTGCGCAGCAGTACAAACAAATTGGAAACGCAGTTCCTGTCAATCTTGGTCGTGAACTTGGTTACTCTATTGTAAAGTTTTTAAACGAATACTATAAGACTAAAAGTAAAAAAGAGGGGAGTTTTTAATCTCTTCGGCTAACTCATTACACCCTCTATTTATAAAATCGTGAGTGTCAATACTCAAAATACTTTCATGCAGCTCTTTGACTAAGACGTCATAGAAATTTTCGAATCCTGTAATTCTATGCCATAATTCTTTCCCAATTATAACCGGGTGTGTTTTATCAATCCGTTTATAATGCATACTTAATTCGTCTGGCTCCCCATATAAAACACCTACAATGAAATCAGTATTATTAATTCCTTCAAATGCACTGTTCGTTCTTGCTAAGTTTATTGTTCGTGTAAATTTATTCATTAAAGGTCTGACATCATCTGAATTTATTGTATTGGGGCCAGCTTTCAATTGACACCATTTTTTTCGTGTATCTATTTTATCAGTAAATTCAATGTCCATCCCTTTAATCATCGATCCTTGCGCCATTCCCAGCTTCACAAACATAATTTGTATCTGATTTCCAAATATTGTAGTTATTGATGTGCTTAATACACGTGGATAAAAAAGAGCTTTAGCAACACCCAAAGGAGTATATCCGTCATCAAGTACCTTGGAAAGGTATTTAACGGTGATAGGATTGATTTTGTATGACTTTAATTTTGCATTTCTAGTTAAAGATGCGTTGATATGATTCTTAAAAATGTTCTTCTCGAAATATTCAACAACCTCTTTGGTTAACTCCTTTTCTGTCATAACTCCATTAATTAAAAAATTAAAGATAACACTTTCATTCTAGTTTTAAGTTTTCAAAGGCATTCATCTCACTCTATCATTTATTTTAAAGGTATTCAATAGAATTCGCAAGCTTATTTCGTTAGAACTCATCTACAATGCCCCACCTGTATATAAAACCTTTATATGCTTGTTTCACGAGACTATTTTTGGTTCACTGTAAAAATGACCGTCTTAACAATTAAGCAAGCATTCAAAGATGCTATTATTTCCCATTTTTATTGTTTAAAGGTGCACAATACCGATGATATTGACAAGCATTGCGTTGCTTGTTAGCTGTATTGTGTTGTATATCCTGACTTAATATTTATGCCCCTGGCGCCAATAAAGAGTTAGCGCTTGGCTTGCAAGTCGAGAAAGCTTAACTGACTGGAATACAAGGGTCCCCCATGGCGTGGGTGAAGGTTTCAAACGCGTTTTATTGGTTCGTTGCTTGCGTGGGCATGGTTTCAAACGCGTTTGTTATGGCCAGCCGCTCCATGGAGGCCTGATCAAACGCGTTTGCTCTCATCTCCATGGGGCGGTTTATGGTTTCAAACCTGTTTTTTTTGAATACCACGGGCATGGGCATGGTAAAAAACGTGTTTGGAGGCTTAGCCACGCTGCCGGGCATGGTACAAAACGCATTGCACCGTAAAGCCCCACTGCCTGGCAACTGCTAAAACCCGTTTGCTCCAATAGCCATAAGTGGATGCTTGTCGTATTTCCTGTTTTACGGCGAAGGGCAGGTCATTTTATATCATACTTATCGGTTGGTTACCGTAAATCGATTCGCGGTAACAACTCCCACGCCATTGTGAACTTAAGATTGTTATAAAACATCTTTTAGGCTATTGATTTTTATTAACATATGATTTAATTTTATTCATTCAAACACCCTGAAACATCGAAAGTCATTCAATCGAATAAAAAAAAATCAACCGTTCATATTTTATCAACCCTAAAACAAGAAACAATGAAGAAGATTAATGCCGTCGTTTTTAGCCGTTTTCGGAACAACGATCATTTTCAGTTTATGACTGATTTTAAAACCCTGGTGAGTCGCACGACTCCTGTTGCATTAAACATCGAAAACCTGAACACCGAATTCAACGAAGCCTTTACGAGTTTAAACAATGTTTTTAAAGTAGACGAAGGGAGTGTACTAACCGTCGCGATTGGTGGAGCTGATGAAGACCGCGACCGCTTTTGGAGTGCCTTGTCCATGCGTATTCGGGCAACACAAATGGGACCTATTGAAGAAGAAGCTGAAGCGGCCGGGGTTCTTCAGCGGGTGTTCGACCTGTATGGTAATGTTCGTCAGCTGTCGTTACCCGAAGAGTCGGCTGCCCTGAGCAACCTGGTTGAAGATTTGGAGCAGGAAGACAATGCCGCACTTTGCAACATCGTGGGTGTTACGCATTGGGTTGCCGCATTAAAAGAGCAGAATGCATTGGTTCAGTCGTATATGCAAGAACGCAGGCTGGAAAATGCTCAAAAAATAAGCGGTAGTGTGAAGGCTGCCCGCGAGGTGATCGATCCGGTTTATGAGAAAATTGTTTCACGGATCAATGCCCTGGTCGAGTTGGACATGGCGACACCCGAAATAGCTGAATTTGTCGTTTTGCTAAATAAACAGATCAAAGAATTTGAAGAACTACTGGCCATGCGCCAGGGACATCGGAATAGTGACGAAGACAGGCCTGTTCCTCCTACCCCTCAATAAAACAGGCTAGGCAGTTGTTCTATCCGATAAAAATGGCATCCTCAATTTTGAGGATGCCATTTTAAATTTCTTATTGACCGGTTCACTTGTAAACGGTCGATCGTTTCTTGTTTTTTACAAATTTAGTAGCAGCTCTTCCGGATTAGCACCATCGTTTAATAAGCGTTCCGGGTTCTCAATCAATTCTTTTAACTTGACTAAGAAACCAACGGAGTCTTTCCCGTCAATGATGCGATGATCGTACGAAAGCGCAACGTACATCATGGGGCGAATCTCCACCTTTCCGTTAATGGCAACCGGACGTTCCACAATGTTGTGCATGCCGAGAATAGCCGACTGTGGTGGATTGATAATTGGCGTTGACAGCAAGGAGCCAAACGTTCCACCATTGGTAATGGTGAATGTTCCGCCTGTTAATTCATCAACCGAAATTTTCTTGTTACGGGCTTTTTCAGCCAGGTCTTTCAGGTCTTTTTCGATCTCCGGAACCGATTTACTTTCGGTATTACGAATAATAGGAACCATCAGCCCCTTAGGTGTTTGAACAGCAATACCCACATCAACAAATTGTGGGCTTACAATTTCTTTTCCATCAATCATCGAGTTAACGGACGGATGGAAATTCATAGCAGCAGCGGCCGCTTTGGTGAAAAATCCCATAAAGCCAAGCTTGAAACCATGCTTTTCAATAAAGCGGTTCTGATGTTTCTTGCGTAACTCCATCACACGGCTCATATCAACTTCGTTAAAGGTTGTGAGCATAGCCGTATCGTTTTTTACCGCCACCAGTCGCTCGCTCAGTTTCCGGCGCAAGGAGCTCATTTTACTTCGTTCCTCTTCGCGCGAAAATTTCGTTTGGGGTGAAGCATGGTCAACTTCGGCCGGAAGCTCCATTACTGCTTCAATCTCTTTTTTAGAAATACGCTTTAAGCCATTTAACACATCGTCGAGTGACAGGTTATTCTCTTCCATCATCTTTTTAGCGACAGAAGTTGTTTTCACATGCGATTGATCTTCGCTACTCTGCTTCGTTTCAGACTTCGACTCTTTTGGCTTAGTCTCGTCTTTTTTATCTTCTTGTTTTTCTTTTTGAGGGCTTTCCTCCTTTTCGGTTTTATCCGAAGTCGGTTCTTCTTTCGAACTTTCTTCGGGCTTTTCCGAGGTATCGATGGTGCAGGCAACTGCCCCCACTTCAATTGTATCTCCCTCTTCAGCTTTAAAGCTAACTTTTCCTGCTTCCTCTGCAACAAGGGTCAATGTTGCTTTGTCTGATTCAATCTCGGCGATCTCATCATCTTTATCAACGACAGAACCATCTTCGACTAACCACTTCCCTAACTCAACTTCTGTAATTGACTCTCCGGGTGTTGGTACTTTTACTTCAATGATCATGGTTTTTTATGCTTTTGCTAGTTCTTCTTCACTAAATATTTTTGTCAGGAGCTTATTTAATCTCAGGGTGTGCTGCTTCATCAAACCTCCTGCTGGGCTGGCGCTTTCTGAACGGGCTACAACTTCGAATGGAATGTGGCTTAGTTTTCTGGAAAGAAATGGCCATGCACCCATATTGGCCGGTTCATCCTGCGCCCAAATAATGCGTTCCGCTTTGTTGTATTTAGCCAGCATGTCGTCAATCTGATTAACCGGCAAAGGGAATATCTGCTCCAATCGCACAATCGCTGTTGTGCTGTTTCCCATGTCCACTCTCTTTTTAATCAAGTCGTAATATAACCTTCCCGAGGTAAATACCAATTGCTTGACTTCTCCTGCGCTAACGAGTTTATCGTCGATTATTTCCTGAAAATGGCCGTTACTCAACTCTTCCATGGTAGAATTAACCATAGGATGACGCAACAGACTTTTGGGTGTAAATACAATTAGTGGCACACGTATGTTCCATGTCAGGTGTCGGCGGATCAGGTGAAACATATTGGCCGGATTTGTAGGCACCACCACTTGCATATTGTTATTGGCCGCCTGCGCCAGAAAGCGCTCAATCCGTCCACTGGAGTGCTCGGGTCCCTGTCCTTCGTAACCGTGCGGCAGGTAAAGCACCAGGTTATTATGCAATCCCCACTTTTCAATAGCCGATGTGATGTACTGATCAACAATGACCTGAGCAACATTATGAAAATCTCCAAATTGTGCTTCCCATACTGTTAATGCATCCGGCTGAGCCATTGCATAACCATATTCAAATCCCATCACACCATATTCTGATAGCAACGAATTGTAAATATGAAACGGAGCTTGATCCTTGGCGACATGTTTCAAGGGGAAATATTTTCCGTCGCCGTCCTCATAAACAAAAACGGCATGCCGGTGAGCAAATGTCCCCCGCTCGGAATCCTGTCCGCTAATACGCACCGGGTGACCTTCAGAAACCAACGTACCATAGGCCAGTAGTTCGGCCATTCCCCAATCAATCCGGTCGTCCAAGATCATCTGCCGGCGGTCTGATAAGATCCGGTTTATTTTACTGAAAAACTTTCGTCCTTTAGGGATCGAATTAATTTTTTCGGCAAGTTCAACCAATTTTTCTTTATCGACACCGGTTTTCACCACCTGACAGAAATTGGCTTCTGTAATTTTTTCAAATGGTTCGTATTCGTCTACCAGAAACTGCTTAATCCTTAGTTTCTCAATTTCCTCCGAATCTTTGTATTTCGAATTCATCAAATCATCGAAGGCTTTAATTTCGCTCTTCACTTCTTTTGATGAGTAAATGCCTTGCTGAACCAACTGTTCCGCGTAAATGTCCCTTGGGTTCTTATGGCTCGAAATTGCCTGGTAAAGTAAGGGCTGGGTAAAACGTGGCTCATCACCTTCGTTGTGTCCATATTTCCGGTAGCACAAAATATCGATAAATACATCCGAATTAAACTCCTGCCTGAACTCCATAGCCAGTTTAATGGTGTAAATTAGCGATTCAACATCATCGCCATTGACGTGAAAAACCGGCGAACGGGTAACTTTGGCAATATCGGTACAGTAAGTACTCGATCTGGCATCCAGGTAGTTGGTTGTAAAGCCAACCTGGTTATTAATGACCAGATGGATGGTACCTCCGGTTTTATACCCTTTCAGGTTAGCCATTTGAACAACTTCATAAACTACCCCCTGAGCAGCAATTGCAGCATCGCCATGGATGACAATTGGGGCAACTGAATCCACATCTCCATCATACAATGAATCGATTCGTGAGCGAGTCAGCCCTTGAACCAGCGGCGCCACCGCTTCCAGGTGTGAAGGATTTGGCATCAGGCTCAACTTCACCTTTTTGCCATAATCTGACGTCACCTCATTTTCGAATCCTAAATGATATTTCACATCGCCAAGCGAGATGTCTTCTTCATATTCGGTACCATAAAATTCCTTGAAAATATACTCGTAAGGCTTATTCATGATGTTGGCCAGAATATTCAATCGTCCGCGGTGTGCCATACCAATCACAAATTCACGAATTCCCAGTTCTGCGCCTTGTTCAATAACAGCATCCAATGCCGGAATTAAAGATTCAGCCCCTTCGAGTGAAAACCGTTTTTGTCCAACGAATTTTTTATGAATATAGCTTTCAAAGCCAACCGCCAGCTTTAAATGATAGAAGATATGCTTCTTCATCTCAGGGGTAAACTCCTGAGAATTCTTAGAGGCTTCCATTTTCTTTTGGAGCCAGGAAACCACTTCCGGATGGCGCATAAAAACATATTCAACACCAATTGAATTGCAATAAGTCGCCTCCAAATGGGCAATAATATCTTTCAATTTTGCCGGTCCGATACCGATGTTATTTCCTGCTTGAAATTCCTTTTCCAAATCACTTTCTTCGAGTCCGAAGTTTTCAATGGCGAGTGTTGGGAAGTACTCTCGACGAGCACGAACGGGGTTTGTCTTGGTAAAGAGATGGCCTCGTTGGCGATACCCGTGAATAAGGTTCAGGATAGCAAATTCCTTGTCAATGTGCTGGCTTCCCTGGAATTTACTTGATTTATAATTTGTTCGGGCTAATTCGTAGCCTTTAAAAAAATGTCTCCAGCTTTCTTCTACGCTTTCAGGATCATTTATATAATCCTGGTAGAGTTCTTCAACAGCGGCAACCTCTTGATTACCTACTTGCGAAAATTTGTCCATATTTGGTAGTTCGATTGAAATGGTCTTGTAAAAATAATGTTTGTAGATTAACAAACCATCTCTTTCTAATGTTTATAAGGTTTTCAAGTTTTAATGAATGATTTAAAGCTCTTCTTTTGATTTTCGAATTTAATCCTTTCCTCGCTCAATCTCGTGAAACAATAGAATAGCGATTATGAAATCTCAAGTTTACCTATAATACATAGCCAATCGCTGATTCGGAATGATCGGGCAACTATATGAAGCCAATAAACAAAGCTTGGAGGATTGATACGAACCGTGATAACGCTTAATTCATCAAAACAATTAATTTTACAACGATTAAAAAATTCAACTTATGGGAAAGCTCTTTCGCATCGTTATCGCATTTATTCTGTTTGCCGTGTTCATCTACTGGGCAGGTCCAAAACCAACTACACCGACGTATAACAATAATATGAAGGAACTTAACCTTTCAATTGACGGAGTTGAAGCCTTTTTGCGCGAAAAAGAACGAAAACTTCCGGTAAAGCCCAATAATGAATCGCGTGTAATTTGGGCAAACGATAGTTTGAAGAACAAAACAGATTACTGTTTACTTTATCTTCATGGTTTCTCGGCATCAGGCTATGAAGGCCAGCCAACCCACGTCAATTTCGCCAACCATTTTCAAGCCAATGCATATATTCCCCGCCTGGCATCTCATGGGGTCGATGTTTCGGAGCCCTTACTGGATATGACACCTGACCGACTGTACGAATCGGCAAAAGAAGCCCTTCTGATTGCTAACCTCTTGGGTGAGAAGGTTGTTATTATGAGTACCTCTACCGGAGGAACACTGTCTTTAAAACTAGCGGCAGAATTCCCGGAAATGATGGAAGCGTTAATTCTTCTGTCGCCCAATATTCAGATTAATAATTCGGCTGCATTCCTTCTGTCAAAGCCGTGGGGCTTACAAATTGGTCGGAAAGTTAACGGTGGAAAATATCGCTATGTGAACAAAAACTTAGAGGACGAAGAATGTAAGTATTGGAATTGCTTTTACCGCATGGAAGCGACTGTTTACCTGCAACAGTTAGTTGAAACAACCATGAATGAAAAGCTTTTTAAACGCGTTAAGCAGCCTGTTTTTTTGGCTTATTATTATCAAGATGAAGAACACCAGGATGAAACGGTGCGGGTTGATGCGATGCTAGACATGTTTGAGCAACTCGGCACACCAGAGAAGCTAAAACAACAGCAAGCGTTTCATGCTGGAACTCATGTTATTGGCTGTGAAATGTTCTCCAAGACTCAGCCGGAAGTGGAACACGCCTGTATTCGTTTTGCTGAAGAGGTATTAGAGATGCATTCTGATGATTAACTATTTTCTAAAAGTCTGATATTGCTCTGCCGTGATACAGAAGGTGTTTAATGTGCCAGTACCCAAGCTAAATTCTCGATTGTTGAAAGCATAAAACTGATATCCGAGCGGTTTTAAAAACTGCATAATTTCTTCGGTCATGCTTTCAATTAGCAAGACGGGGTGATGCCTCTTCAATGTCTCGATACCCCCTTTTAATACTTCCAGCTCATGACCTTGCACATCAATCTTAACAAAGTAAGGATTTAGTTGAAAATCATCCAACTTCCGAACCTGACAGGTCATTTTTTGTATTGAAAGGTCTTTGTCGCGGAACTTCCAAAGCCTGTCTCTTAGCCAATCCCTGGCTTCCTCATAGTGAAAAGAGGACAGTCCATCGAACATCCAACGTCGGTAAAAAGGCACGAACAACGTGAGGTCTTCATTTTCACTTCCCAGTCCAAAGTTATACAGCTCCAAACGTTTCTTCGAGATGATTGGATTACGCTCAATCTTTTTAAAAACCCAGGGGTTAGGTTCAAAAGCAATGATTTTATTGGACAATCGCTTTTCAATCAGCATCGATAAGATAGCTTCTCCCCGATTTGCACCAACATCGACAAAAACCTGGTCAGTTTGGGGATTAAACAACTTCAACGCATTGAAATCTTTTTCTGAAGGAGATTTAAATCCTCTAATCCAGATAAACTTGAGATTAAAACGGAGATCATGCAAAAAGGGGAAAAACGTTTGAACAGACCTTAAAAATCTTTTCATTCAATAAAAAATTTAAGCCTGAATTCGATGAATCCAAGCTCAGTAAATAACTTTTGTTTAGAACTGAAAGATAAAAATTTTCAGGCTGATTATTATTCCCGCTATAAATAAATTCAGGCTATGGCACCAAAAGTTGGCTCCATGCCATTTTCATTTAGTCACAGCTATGTGTTGCCGTCAAAAAAATCAAGTTGACTTCTTACGCTCAGGCCAAATGACCGATCAAGTCAAATTCAGTAGAATCGGTAATATTCACTTGATAAAAATTGCCAGTTTTAATGCTGTCATTTTTTTCAACCAATACTTCTCCATCTACTTCCGGAGAATCATATTCACTACGACCAACGAAGTAGTCAGCTTCCTCCCGGTCAACCAGAACATTTAGAACCTGGCCGATTTTCTTCGTATTCAACTCTTCCGATATTCCCTGCTGGATCTCCATGAGCTCAGCGGCACGTGCTTGTTTTACGTCTTCAGGAACATCGTCCGTATACATTTTAAATGCATAAGTGTCGTCTTCATCAGAATATGCAAAAACGCCCATGCGATCGAATTTCTGCTCTTTTACAAAGGCTTTCAATTCTTCAAAATCCTCATCAGTCTCGCCCGGATGTCCAACCAGAAATGTTGTTCGCAAGGCTATTCCCGGTACTTCTTCCCTTATTTTTTTAATCAGGTCAATGGTTTCCTGTTTGGTTATTTTTCGGCGCATACGTCCTAACATGGGGTCGCTGATGTGCTGAAGTGGCAAATCTAAATAGGTTGCAACATTTCTTCGTTCGCGGATAACCTTTAGCAAGTCCATCGGGAATTTTGACGGGTAAGCATAATGCAAGCGAATCCATTCCAATCCATCAACATCTGCCAGTTGGTCTATCAGCTCGGCCAGCTTACTTTCGCCATACATATCGATTCCGTAGTACGATAAATCCTGAGCAATAACCAGCAATTCCTTGGTACCGCCTTCAACCAGATTCTTCGTTTCTTCAACCAAACTCTCGATGCTGCGTGATTTGTGAATGCCTGTAAACTGCGGAATGGCACAAAAAGAACAGTGGCGATTACAGCCTTCACTAATTTTCAGATATGAAAAATGAGTTGGCGTAGTTCGCACCCGATGATACATCTTTTGCTCAAAAAAGTCAGCATTCAGGTCTTTGATAATTTCTTTATAATCGAATTTGCCGTAATACTTATCCACTTCAGGAATCTCCTTTTGCAGGTCTTCCTTATAACGAGCCGACAAGCATCCCATAACCAAAAGCTTATCCAGCTTGCCTTTTTTGCGGTCTTCCACGTGGCTTAAAATCGAGTTGATCGATTCCTCTTTGGCATCCATGATGAAACCACAAGTATTCAAAATAACAATATTGGCATCATCATCTTCACTATCATGAACAACCTTAAAACCATTCAAGTCCAGTTGACTCAATAACATTTCCGAGTCAACCAGGTTTTTCGAACATCCTAAGGTGGTAATATTTACTTTTCCTCTTTTCATATACTCTAATATCTGCTTTTTTTCCTACCCTATAACAAACAAAATCGGCGGTGGTTTGCATATTTCCACGCGAAATCAATTCATCCCGAACCTGTTTCGGGATCTTTTTCAACAACAGATGCTAAAACAAGTTCAGCATAACCTTTTAAGGGGTTGTGACATGGCTATGAAAACAATGAATCTACGAATTCTTTTCTGCGGAAAATTTGAAGGTCTTCCATTTTTTCGCCAATACCAATGTATTTAACAGGAATTTTAAATTGGTCCGAAATACCAATCACCACGCCTCCTTTGGCTGTTCCATCAAGCTTTGTCAGTGCTAAGGCTGAAACTTCTGTAGCTTTGGTAAATTGTTTGGCCTGTTCAAAAGCGTTTTGACCTGTAGAGCCATCCAGAATCAGTAAAACTTCGTGCGGAGCATCGGGCACAATTTTCTGCATTACTTTTTTGATTTTAGACAACTCATTCATCAGGTTTATTTTGTTGTGCAAACGACCTGCTGTATCAATAATTGCCACATCAGCACCTTGCGCCTTGGCCGAAGCCAGTGTGTCATAAGCCACAGAAGCCGGATCAGATCCCATGCTTTGTTTTACCAAAGGAACATCAACCCGTTGAGCCCAAATTTCAAGCTGATCGATAGCCGCCGCGCGAAAAGTATCTGCAGCACCTAAAACAACCTTTTTACCAGCTTTCTTAAAATTATAAGCTAACTTGCCAATGGTTGTTGTTTTCCCAACTCCATTCACGCCAACAACCATAATCACATGAGGAGTATGGGTTGTTGGAAGGTCAAAATCCGCTTCGTCTACCGTGTTATTTTCTTCCAACAAGGCAGCGATTTCTTCTTTCAATACGGTATTGAGTTCATCAACACCAAAATACTTATCTTTTGAAACCCGTTCTTCAATGCGCCTAATAATCTTTAGAGTTGTATCAACACCGACATCCGATGTAATTAAAACTTCTTCCAGATTATCAAGGACTTCGTCATCAACTTTAGACTTGCCTGCAATGGCTCGCCCCAATTTTTTGAAAACATTTTCTTTGGTTTTTGACAATCCCTGATCCAGGCTTTCTTTTTTCGATTTAGTAAATGATCCGAATAGACCCATAGTATTCTGATTTTGAGTGGCGCAATTTACAAAATTTGAATGACATAATTTAATTAATATAGACAGGTCTAAGAAAGAGTTAACACGGGCGAAACTCAGGATTTACTCAGTTTCCTGATTTCTTGCTTCATTTCATCCAAAACCGCTGAAATGTGCTTAGTTTCATAAGATTCCGGTTTCGGTAATTCAAAGCTTAAAACACCTTTTGCCCGCCAGAGTTCGAGTACTGAATTCGAGTCGATAAAATAAGCTTCGTATTCCGGATTATCCGACTTTAATAAAAGTTGTCCGTTTTCTTTCAGATACACTCTTTTACATACTAATCCTTCGTCCTTGGTTACGAGAATATATGGTTGGCCCTCCTTTAAATCATCCACATCTGCAATAAATTCGCAAAACACGTATGAACCAGGCTGTATCGGCAACATGGAATCGCCCTTTAGCTGAAATACGCGATAGGTTCGCTCGCGCGACAATTCCGGGACAGGCATAAAAAAGCGCGGCAGTGATCCAACATATTGTGGGTCGGCAAATCCATTTAAATAACCGGCTGATGCTTTGACTGGCACAATTGGAATCAACTCATCGTTTTGTTGGTCGACCACCACCGAAAGCACCTGCAGAGATGATTTCGTGACAGGTTTCCGCTTTTCTAAATCGACACCCAATAAATCATCGATCGATAATTCCATTAGGGCTGCAAGTTGCTGTATGACCTGTATTTTAGGGGTTGCTCTACTCTCTTCGTATGAGCCAATAAGTGCCCGCTTAACAAGCAGTTTGTCGGCTAGTTGTTGTTGCGTCCACTTTTTAGTTCTCCGCAAGTATTTGATATTCTGAGCTAAATAATTCATCAAAACAAACGTATCTAAAAATATTAGTAAATACTAATTTAATTAGTATTTTTGAAGGGCATTTTGTTTGTATAAACACCATAAAGATAGAAGTTCATGCAGGAAAAGGTTCAGCAAAAACTAAAAATATTAGCAGATGCCGCAAAGTTTGATGTTTCTTGCGCCTCGAGTGGCAACAGCCGAAAAAATAACGGAGGAATTGGCAATGCCGTTGCCGCAGGAATCTGTCACAGTTTTACGGATGATGGACGATGCATTAGCCTGTTTAAAATACTGATGACCAATAATTGTATTTACGACTGCGCCTACTGCATTAACCGACGTACAAACGATCGTCCGAGAGCAACATTCACCGTTCAGGAGATTGTGGATCTGACAATAAACTTTTATCGCCGCAATTATATCGAAGGGCTATTCCTAAGTTCAGGTGTAATTAGAAATCCTGACTATACGATGGAGCGAATGATGCTAGTGGCCAAAAAACTTAGACTGGAAGAACGTTACTTTGGCTACATTCATATGAAAGCCATTCCAGGAGCCAACCAGGATCTCATTCAACAGGCCGGCAGGTATGCTGACCGATTGAGCGTAAATATTGAAATCCCTACTGAATTCCAACTAAAGAAGCTGGCTCCGGAGAAGAACTACCAGAGTGTATTACAGCCAATGAACCAAATTAAAGAAGGCATTCAAATTTATAAGGAAGAGAGAAAGAAATACCGACGAATTCCCAAATTTACGCCAGCAGGACAAAGCACTCAATTAATTGTTGGGGCAACCCCCGAAAGCGATCGACAGATTCTTCAGCTCTCTTCCAACTTTTACAATCAGCAGCAGCTAAAGCGGGTTTATTATTCAGGTTACCTTCCGGTAAATGAATACGACAAACGCCTCCCTGCCATGCAATCGCCACCATTGGTTCGCGAGAACCGATTATATCAAAGCGATTGGCTGATGCGCTTTTATCAGTTCTCTGTCGACGAAATCCTAACGGAAGAACATCCTTTTTTGGATTTAGATGTTGACCCGAAGCTAGCCTATGCGCTGAGAAACCTTCACCTATTCCCGGTGGATATCAACCGGGCCGACTATCCGTTGATTTTGCGGGTGCCGGGCATTGGTGTTCAGTCGGCCAAAATGATTGTTGATGCCCGCCGTTTTCGAAGACTGACAAGCTATCACCTCAAAAAAATTGGCGTGGTGATGAAACGGGCTCAGTATTTTATTACCTGTAACGAACTTGCAGGCCGGGTGCTCGATTGGGAACCGTCGCGTTTGAAAAGCCACATTGTAGCCGAAAGCCAAATGAAGAGAAGGAAGGCCGGTGACACCCAACTGATGCTATTCCCGCCCCAATCGCGTATGACAGAACAGCAGCCCAAACAACTTCACTTTAAAAATTAAAAACGATGGCTTATATCGTGTACGATGGCAGTTTTGAGGGTTTTTTAAGTGTTGTTTTTCATTGCTATCAGTACAAAATAACACCAAGCGATATTTGTAAAGACGCCAATTTCCAGAATATTCTTTTTGCGGATAAGGAAACTATTGCAACTGATGAACTGCGTGCAGCAAGAGTATGGAAAGCGATTCAAAAAAAGCTCCACAAAAGCAACAAGCAACTACTTTTTAAGGCATTTTTATCGGAAGAAACAGGCATCGAATTGATGCTTTACAGGTTTATTCGACGGTTGCTTGACTCAAACTTTAGTATTGAAACCGACTATGGAGACACAAATGTGCTACAGCTTAAAAAACTGGAGCGAAAAGTTATGCAGGAAGCGGCCCGCATATTACAGTTTGTTCGGTTTCAGGAAACGAAAGATGGCATCTTCTTCGCCCCCATTGAATCGGCATACGATGTACTTCCATTTGTTATCCGGCATTTTAAAGACCGATTTGCAGACCAACAATGGTTGATTTATGATCTGAAACGGGACTATGGATTCTTCTACGATTTGAAAAAGGCAGAGGAAGTTGTATTATCGGAGAAGTCGTTTTCAACAACCGATGGCAAAGTTGATTCCAATTTTTTAGAGGAAGACGAAGTAGCCTACCAAACTCTCTGGAAGGACTATTTTAACAGCATTAACATAAAGGCTCGTAAAAACCTAAAACTGCAACGCCAGCACATGCCTCGAAGGTATTGGAAGTTCTTGCCGGAAAAGCAGTAACGCAACGCTTCTGCTGGAGGTATTAGCGTGCCATGTCATCCTAAACTTGTTTTTGGATGACATGCCTAGCACCTTTAATATCATTAAACAGATTCCGAATGACGATCAGAAGAGGCGGTTAAAACAGAAAAGCTCCTATCAACTGATAGAAGCTTTTCTGTTTAGCAAACAAATATCTTTACTTTTTAAAAAAGTCTTTAACCATTTCGTTAGGAATGATATCTTCCTGAAATGTATACGCTCCGGTTTTATCAGATTTTACCATTTTTATTACTTTGGCATGCCCTTTACCGGCTCCTTTTTGTAGTGATGCAACTGCTTTCTTAGCCATATCTCAATTTATTTAATTTCGCGGTGTACAGTTACTTTTTTCAAAACTGGGTTGTATTTCTTTAACTCTAAGCGATCAGGAGAATTTTTCCTGTTCTTAGTTGAAATGTAACGAGATGTTCCTGGTACGCCACTGTCTTTATGCTCAGTGCATTCCAAAATAACCTGTACCCTATTACCTTTTTTAGCCATTTTCTACGCTTTTAAATATTCGTTACGAATCCTTTTTCTTTAGCTTCTTTCAAGGCATTGGTCAATCCTTTTTTATTGATTGTACGAATACCAGCAGCCGAAACTATTAATGAAATCCAACGATCTTCTTCTGGAAGATAGAATTTCTTCTTGAACAAATTCGGATAAAACCGACGCTTAGTTCTTCTTTTAGAGTGTGAAACATTGTTTCCCACCACTACTTTTTTTCCAGTAACTTGACAAATTTTTGACATTGTCTTATTTTTTATTCAGAATCACACATTTTTCAAACAGTTCGCAAAATAAGTGCTTTTTCCTGAGAAAATCAAATAGATTAAAAACTTTTTCACGCTTTTATTAACAAGTAAATGTTTAAAAATCAAAAAGTTTTTTCACCCACACTTAAAAGAGATTATTTTTTCAGGATGCTTCTTAGATTGAAGAGGACAAAGATAGTTATTTTTAACAGTAATATCATGAACTAATTGAACAAGCTACCAGTTGTAAAATAATGTTCAGTATTTTCTAAATCATAAAAAAAATAAAACCATGGAAGAACAAATCAATCAAATGCCAAGAATTGGGGACATTGCTCCCGATTTCGAAGCAAACACCACCTTTGGACCAATTAAATTCTCGGAGTACAACAAAGGAAGTTGGGTCATTTTGTTTTCTCACCCAGCAGATTTCACACCAGTTTGCACTACTGAAATGAGTGGATTTGCAGTGCGCAGCGATGAATTTAAAGCACTAAACACCAAGCTTATTGGCTTAAGTATCGACAGTATTCATGCCCATGTGGCCTGGGTTAACAATGTAAAGAAGCACAGTGGAGTGCTTTTCAATTTTCCAATTATTGCTGACATCGATATGAAAGTATCTAAACTTTATGGTATGCTTCAGCCCAACGAAAGTGAAACATCTGCCGTACGTGCTGTATTTATCATTGATCCTACCGGAAAGGTGCGGTTGATGATGTACTATCCGTTGAATGTTGGCCGAAATATGAATGAGATCGTGCGTACGTTAAAAGCCCTTCAAACTTCGGACAAACACGGTGTTGCACTTCCATTAAACTGGGTACCCGGTGAAAAAGTAATTGTGCCACCACCAAAAACAGTTGAAGAAATGGAAGCACGGGAAAAATCAGATTATGAAATGATGGATTTTTACCTGGCCAAAAGAGATTTATAGTTCAATCCAAGATTTCACTTAACGGGAAGTACGAAATACGTGCTTCCTGTTTTATTTTATCGAAAAGTCAGCTACTTTTAGAGCAACCATAAATTAATTGATGAATTCATCAGGGAACAAATATTATCCAACCATTCTAGGCGCAGCCCACTTGGTTATTCTTTACATCTTTATCCAGACAATCGTCGACTTTCCCCTGGCGATCTGGGATTACTATCATGGCACTGAGTTTTTGTCAAATCCAGTTAAGAAGATTGTCCTTTCGTTAGGCTCTATTTTGTTCATCCTGTATTTTGCCTATCGAAAAGCTAAGACCAAACTCAAAAACTTGTTCCCACTGAAATGGTTCAACCCGCTGATTTTTATCCCAATGATTACGTTTCTGGCAGCAGCTCATGTTTTTCTGGGGGAGGTTAATCGCCAGGTAGAGCAGCTTATACCCGCCCCTCCCTGGTTTTGGGAGCTCTTCAACCGAATCTTCGAGAATGATTATGGTTTTTTTGGTGCTGTTTTGAAAGTCGCTGTGATTGCCCCTATCGTTGAAGAACTCATCTTTCGAGGCGTGATTATGCATGGACTAATGCGCAACTACCCCAAAATTATAGCCATTTTTGTATCGGCTCTGTTTTTTGCCTTGTTTCATTTAAATCCCTGGCAATTTCCGGCTACTTTTTTGTTGGGACTACTGCTTGGCTGGGTGATGGTAATAACCCGCAACATTTTTGCTTGTATACTCGGGCACTCCATAAATAATTTGTTGGTTCTGTTGTCAATTGAATATTGGGACGAAATTAGCCAATTTTCTTTTTTCTTACTGGGTCAAAAAGAACAACTGCACATAAGCTATCTGGTAGCCGGGATTAGTGTGGTGTTTATTGGGTTGCTCGCCACTTTTAGCCGCAAACATACTACTTAGTAAACAATCGATGGATTATATCTTAATTTTTCTGGGAATCGTGATGATGATAGCCGGCCTGCTGGGTTGCATGCTGCCTGTATTGCCGGGACCTCCATTAAGTTATATTGGCATACTGCTACTTCACTTCACCGAAAAACATCAGTTTTCTTCCAATTTTTTAATTGGCTGGGCTGCAATTACCATTATTGTGTATTTATTAGACTACCTGATTCCGATATGGGGAACCAAGCGGTTCGGTGGCAGTATACGCGGCATTTGGGGAAGTATAATTGGCTTACTGATCGGCATGTTCGTTTTTCCTCCTATCGGTATTATTGTTGGGCCATTTGCCGGAGCAGTAATTGGAGAGCTAAGTGTAGGCAAACAATCCAAAGAAGCATTTCGATCCGGTTTTGGATCATTTATTGGATTTTTAATAGGCACCCTATTGAAACTAATTGCTTCTGGGATGATGACCTGGTATTTTATTGCCGAGATGATCTAACTCAAACCAAACAATTAGTTTTGAAAACAAGGGAGAATTTGATAAAAATAAAATAATTGAGTTGCCCGTTTAAGGTCACGGACCTATTTGATATTTTCGGTTTCGCTTCTATCACAAATTGTTAAAGAATCGAAACATGACACTAAATTATTCGCACTACTTATTAGACAGGAAGCGAAATTAAAAAGTGCAAAATCGAAAACTCACACGATAAATTTATACTTTATCCTTATACCATTCATGTTTTCCACCTTGAGCATAGTCATAAGTCTTGTTTAATAAGACTTCGATTTCTTTCTCGGTCATGGGTTCAAAATTACGTGTAATCTCCAAGTTGTGTCGCAAATGTTCAAGATTGTTCATTCCTGAGACGAGTGTTGAAACAGGCAATGTCATTGAAAAGCGCAAACATTCTTCAATTGATGCAATCTTTTCGTTTACAATAGCTCCGGAAGCGACTGACTTCATACCAATAATTCCTATGTTTTTTTCCTGAAGGATCGGTATAATTTCTTGCGAAAAGCTCAAGTAATGATGATCCAACACGTTGATCGGCATTTGTACTGTTTCCCATTCAAAACCTTTATCAAGCATGGCCTTATGTATGTCAGGCCGACTATGCCCGGTAAAACCGATATGGCGGATAACTCCGTCTTGCTTTTTCTTTTGCACGAAGTCGAGTACACCGCTTGAGTAGATTTTATCTACCGCATCAAGACTTTCAATTTCATGAAATTGCCATAAATCGAGGTAATCTGTTTGCAATCTCCTGAGGCTGGTTTCTAAATGCTCCTGTGCCGTTTTCACATCACGACCATGATGTTTGGTCATCAAAATGGCTTTCTTTCGATAACCATCCAACAGCGCTTTACCCATCAGCTCTTCACTACGCCCACTGTTATAATGCCAGGCATTATCAAGAAAATTGACGCCGCTATCGAGAGCTTCACGAATTAGTTTTACAGATGTTTCATCGCTAATATGACGATCGCCAATATGATGACCTCCCACACCAATCAACGAAACATCGAGATTGGTTTTACCCAGTGTTCGGTAAGGAATTCCATCCTTTTTAAATGATGATGATAGTCCAACCATAGACATTCCGGCCACGGTTGCTGCTGTATTTCTAATAAAATCACGACGTTTCATAATCTTTTTTTGTTTTATACAACAACATGACTATCAGATTGTTTTAAACAGCCCAATCATCAAAACAGTATATTGAACCCAAGTGCTATTCGTTAATAACACCTTAATTGCTTTTTGTAATACGAAAAGTTAGAGTTTACAACTGATTTTTGAATCAATTGGAGGGTGGCTATTCCGGTTCAAATTACGGTTTCTGAACGCCAATTCACCTTCACCATCTTATAAATTAGAATTCTGTAATCGAATTGTGATTTCGCGAATACCTTTCGTTATAGAACCTGCAGATAGCGTTGCGCCAGAAATAGCTTGCACTTCGTCGCCGTAATCGAGGTCTCCACCATCGTAACCAGCAAACTGATTTAACCAACGTTTTGACTGGATTTCGCCACCATGATCAGAATAGTACTTCATTACCCGAACGAATTCTACTTCCCGTTCTTCATTATAATACACGAGGTAATAAAAATGATCGTAACGTCCCATTCCAACTGCTGAAACGACATATCCCAAAGGCTCTCCTTTTTTTGCTAAGCGAGAAACCCCTTCAATATAGTCGCTCTTTAATCCGGGGTTTGTCACGGGAGTCAATTCCAAGTCTGAGCGATCGACATCAAATTCTTTCGATAGCAGTTTTAGCACCTTCTTTGACTCCTTTCCGCTCAATCCTGCTGCGGAAAGATAAGCCTGCCCACTTGTAAAAACAAGCAGGCAAGCGATAGCTATGAAAAGTTTTCTTAGAACCATATTCCAATTCCTAAATTCAATTGCGTTTTGGAATCATCAGAAGCTTCGTTGCTAAACCATTGCATATCAGCTTTCAGCACAGCCCCCGGTGACATCCACCAACCAATACCGGCAGTTACATCAGTACGATCGTAAGCCAGGTTTTGCGTAATCCCTTCAACCTCCTGATGCGTGTTGTACTTTTCGTATCGTGCAAATGGAACCAATTTCTGATCCGTGTTCTTCGAGTTCAATAAATCATATCCGGCTTCCAGATAGTAACCAAACAGCTGGCTTCCCAAATCTTTCCCGGTAAAAGCGTTGTACTGATCAGTATTATTTAATGACGCGTAATTTACCTGACCTCTAAATACCCAACCGTTTGTCGAATAACGACCATCAAAACCTATCATGTTAATCCCTATAACTGATGAGTCAGCCATAGCTTCCAAGGCAGTATTTCCTTTTTCGATTCCATCGTAAAGGCTGGTTTGTGTTTCACCCAAATAAGCGCTAAACCCAAATTTCAATCCGGGCACCCCATAATAGTCAAACTTTGCAGCCAGGTTCGGGTGTGTAAAAATTGATTCAGCTCCTTTTTGACGTCCTTTACGGAAAGCATCGGTTCCGCGCAATACACCGCCATCATCGTAACTCTTAAATCCGTTAACCACGTATACCTGGTATTTCAAATCCAGATTCCGAATGTTTCCAGTAAATCCACCACCAATTTCCCGCCAGGTTGTAGGTACAATTTTACTATCCAGATTAGGACGTTCAACGCCATTATAGGTAGCCGGCTCGTGGTATTCATTAGTAATCCCCATGGGAATCAGCAGTAGACCTCCACGAAAACTCATCCAATCGTTTACACGATAATTCAGGAAAGCCTGCTCTACAAATACTTCTTTTACATGCTCATATTCAAGCTCGGTTACAAACTGGGTGCGTTCGTTAAAACGATAAGCAAACATCATAACCAACCGATGTACATCCATATTTCCATTTTGATGAACATCAGACGATAAGGGCTGATTATAATCGATTTGGGCGTACCCTCCAATACTCAATCTGTCTTGTGATTCCAACAACTTCTCTGCTGTATTCTGCCCATTTACTAACAAAGCCGAAATTCCAGTCAGCACTGCTACAAGTAAAACTCTCATTCTCATATCAAGGTCATTTAAATTAAAAGGTGAATTTATTTACACCTGCAAATCTAGATGGAGATGGGAAACCTGACAATACCAAGATGTTGGGATATTTGCGGAGAAGTGGACCGAAGGTGAAAACTTCTATCATCAAAAGGCAACAGAAGAATTAGTGGGTTTAGAGGAATTAGAGAGAAAATCGAATTCGATATACAGCATCGGTATTTTTGTTGATTTTAAATCGATTATCAATGCGATGACCCACAATCCAAACCACTTTGCCACCACTATACAAAATCCAGGCATCTTCTTTTTGGGGAATGGAGAATTTTTCGTCAATAAAAAAGTCGCTTAACTTTTTAAAACCGGTCATCCCGAGCGGTTGAAAATATTCACCCTGCTCCCATTTTTTGAGCATCAATGGAAAGTCTAGTTTATCAAAGTCAAGGTCAGCAATATTTTTTTCTCTTGAAAACTGAAACTGCTCATCTTTTTTCAATTTTGAAAACTGCACCTCAAAAGGGACGGCTATTGACAAACAATCCTTTTCAATATAAAAGCGCTCCTGTTGATCTTCTGCTCTGGGAGTCAGAATAAAAACCTCACGATCTTTTACCAAACGATGAGTTTCAGAATAAAATATTTTACCTGCTTCCGCCTGCAACAATTGGCTAATTTCAAAAACCTGATCAGCATTAAACCCAAATGGATGAAGCACCTCAAAAAGCAGGCTCTCTGCAAAGGAGGATTGTTGTAAGTATGCAATATTTAAATGCAGATTGATTCCCTCCCTGCACATCAGGTTTGCTTTTTCTTCATCAATTTTAGCCTGATAAACCTGCTCTGTTTGTTTTAAAATACTCGCTGTTTTGGCAGCGTTCGACTTAAAAGCCGGATTAATTTGTTCCAACAATGGAATGATTTGATGCCGCACCAGATTACGCTGATGAACCAGTTCTTTGTTTGAAGAATCCTCATGAAAAGGTACTTGATTCGTCTGGGCATATTCCCGGATTTGCTTTCGCGAAGCAAACAACAACGGACGAACTAACCGGCCTTTCTTTGGATGAATACCGGACAGGCCTCTAATTCCCGTCCCGCGGCTCAAATTAATGAGCATGGTTTCAACCAAATCATCCTGATGATGCGCAGTCAGAAGGAAGTCGTATTTTAACGAGTCCAATAACTCGTAAAACCACCGATAACGTAACTCGCGGGCGGCCATTTCAATTGAAATACCTTCCTGCAAGGCAAACTCGCGAGTTTCAAAGGTTTTTATATACAACTCCAAACCATGTTCGCCACAGTAATCACGCAGAAAAACTTCGTCACTGTCAGACTCTGCACCACGAAGGTTAAAGTTGCAGTGGGCAACAACAAAGTCATGCTCGATCTGCCTAAACAAATCGAGCATAACCATGGAATCGCAACCGCCACTAACAGCAAGAACTAACCTACTGTCAGAAGCAAGTAATTCTTCTGCAACAATATAGTTTTTAAGATTTTTGAGCATCTCCTAAACGAACAACTTTCTCACAGATACGAATAATCACTTCAACCGCTTTTACCATCGAATTAACAGGGACATATTCGTAAGGTCCATGAAAGTTATGACCTCCGGCAAAAATATTTGGACAAGGCAATCCCATATAAGACAACCGAGAACCATCGGTTCCTCCACGAATTGCTTTTATTTTGGGGTCAATACCAATTTCGGTCATGGCATCCTCGGCCAAGTCAACGATGTACTTTACGGGCTCTACCTTTTCGCGCATGTTGTAATACTGATCAACCATTTCAAGCTCAACTGTGCCCTCTCCATAAATTTGATTCAGATAACTGCAAGCCTGTGTAATTGTGCTTTTACGATGATCGAATAGCTTTTTGTCATGATCGCGGATGATGTACACCAAACTGGATTTCTCCGTACTCCCTTGAAAGGAAACACAGTGATAGAATCCTTCGTACTGCTCGGTATACTCCGGGCGTTCCTGAGTAGGCAGCATCGACATTAATCGATTCCCCACTTCTATGGCATTGATCATTTTATTTTTGGCTGCTCCGGGGTGAACACTTCGTCCATTAATGGTTATTGAGGCCATTGCAGCATTGAAATTTTCATACTCCAATTCACCAATTTCTCCCCCATCGAGCGTATAGGCAAATTCAGCACCAAATTTTTCTACGTCAAAATAGTCAGCTCCTTTGCCAATCTCCTCATCCGGAGTGAAGCAAATTCGTACTTTCCCATGTTTTATTTCTGGATGACCATTCATATAAGCCACAGCAGTCATAATTTCTGCCACTCCTGCTTTATCATCAGCCCCCAACAACGTAGTTCCATCAGTAGTGATGATTTCCTGTCCAACGTAATTCAGTAAATCAGGAAACCGATCAGGCGACAACACGATTTTATCATTCAATTGAATATCGCCACCTTCATATTTACGAATCTGAGGGTTCACATTTTCTCCTGAAAAGTCAGGGCTGGTATCCATATGAGCAACGAAGCCAATAACCGGACATTTTTCAGTAGTATTCGAAGGCAAAGTTGCCATTACATATCCATATTCATCTTTTTCAACCTCTTCCATTCCAATGCCTTCCAATTCAGCAACGAGCTTATCTGCAAAGTCCAACTGCCGCGTTGTACTTGGAAATGTTTTACTCGCAGAATCGGAAGTTGTATACTCTTTGGCGTACCTGATAAATCGATCAATTACTTTTTCCATATTTTAAACATCATCTGAGTTAAACTTGAAACCAACACGTTTGCCGGTCTTTATTTTTGAATGACTGATTTCTTCCTTCATTTGTTCAACCGAAGCAATCTTCACCTGATCGTAAGGAGGAACAAGAAGATCGAAATCAACTGCATATTTTATTGCTGTTTCTAATATTTGTTTGAACGTATCACGAGTTACTACATCGTTTCCAAAGTCCTTTACCAACTCTCCTGACTGTCGTTTCCCTTCAACGAAGAAGTGGTTTTCCTGATTAATAAAAACCCGGGCAATTAAATAACCAAGATCCTGCAACCGATTATATTTAAACGAATCTGACAAAAAGTTGTAAATATGAATGACACCACAATAACCATTCATCGGATGATTTTTAACGTAATCAACTTTCCATATCGGATGTTCCCGGTTAAAAATAAAAACATTGGAATGCATGCTGAAAACCAATAAATCACCAGCTAAACGAAACTCAGCTTCAAAAGGCCCTTTCTCATTAAATGCCGGCAAAATATCCTTATCAACTCTCCCTTCCAAAGCCGACTGATATCCATTAACCAATTCTTTCAAAACTTCTTTAAGTAAGTTGAATGACGTCAGTGTATTGTTATAAGCCAACTGTTTGACATTCGACTTCGTAACAATCGATTCGTATGGTAACTTTTTCCCAGCACTTTTCTTCATCGCTTAGATTTTTCATAAAAATAAGAAAAGCAGCCAAGACTGACTGCTTCCTTTTATCATGTTATGCAAAAAAAAATCTAATACGCCAGGGCAAACAATACGCGTTGCGATGATGGGTTTCCTGTGTAAATACACTTTCCTTCCTCTTTTTCACCCTCAAAAGGAATACAACGAATGGTTGCTTTTGTTTCATCTTTAATTTTCTGCTCCGTTTCAGGAGTTCCATCCCAATGCGCCAAAATAAAACCACCCTTGCCATTCAACACCTCTTTAAACTCCTCATAAGTATCCACCTTAGTAGTATGAGTTGTTCTGTAATCAAAAGCTTTTTGGTAGATGTTTTGTTGGATTTTCTCTAACAAATCGGCTACATACTGATCGATATTATCGAGTTCAACCACATTTTTCTCCAGAGTGTCACGTCGTGCAACTTCCACGGTTCCGTTCTCTAAATCACGCGGTCCAATTCCCAGACGTACAGGGACTCCTTTCAATTCATACTCGGCAAACTTCCAGCCCGGTTTTTTAGTATCCGCATTATCGTATTTCACAGTAATGCCTTTGGCTTTTAGTTTCGTGATTATTTCATCAACCTTTTCGTTAATGGCAGCAAGCTGTTCATCTTTGCGATAAATTGGTACAATAACCACCTGAAAAGGAGCTAACTTTGGAGGTAACACCAAACCATTATCGTCGGAGTGAGCCATAACCAAAGCCCCCATCAAACGGGTTGAAACCCCCCAGCTGGTTGCCCAAACGTAATCGTCTTTTCCGTCGCGATTGGCAAATTTAACATCAAAAGCCTTTGCGAAATTCTGGCCTAAAAAATGCGAAGTGCCCGACTGCAATGCTTTTCCATCTTGCATTAAGGCTTCGATGGTATAGGTTTCCAAAGCTCCGGCAAAACGCTCATTTTCCGATTTGGCTCCTTTAATTACCGGCATGGCCATAAATTGCTCCGCAAAATCGCCGTAGACATTGACCATTTTTTCAGTCTCTTCCAATGCCTCTGCTTCCGTTGCGTGGGCGGTATGCCCTTCTTGCCACAGGAATTCCGCCGTACGCAAGAATAAACGCGTACGCATCTCCCATCGCACAACATTAGCCCACTGATTACATAGAATTGGCAAATCGCGATACGATTGAATCCAGTTTTTGTAGGTATTCCAAATAATAGTTTCCGAAGTGGGACGAACAATTAATTCTTCTTCCAGTTTTGCATCCGGATCAACAATAATTCCATTCCCTTCCGGATCATTTTTTAATCGGTAATGCGTAACTACGGCACACTCTTTGGCAAAGCCTTCAACATGACTGGCTTCTTTACTAAAAAACGATTTCGGTATAAACAACGGGAAGTAAGCATTTACATGCCCTGTTTCCTTAAACATGCGATCCAGCTCAGCCTGCATTTTTTCCCAAATGGCGTAACCATAGGGTTTGATTACCATGCATCCACGCACAGCGGAATTCTCCGCCAAATCAGCCTTTACAACCAATTCGTTATACCATTGAGAATAATTTTCACTTCTGGGGGTTAATTCTTTAGCCATATCTTTTGTTTTGGTATGGTATTTGCTTCTTTTGTATTGATTTTAAAAGCTACAAAGTAAATAATTTATTTTTAAAGATACAGGAGGTCTAGTTATGAAAGCAAAAGTTACACTCATCTCAGCATTAGTCGTATTGCTAGGTGCATGTTCTACCGGAACATACGTAACCGACAGGTACGATGACATCTATTTTACACCCGGAGATGTTCCGCCTCCCGCAGTTATTGAAAGCCCTGCACAACAACAGAATAGATCAGAAGTGGTCTCGAGGCAACAGGTAATTACGGAGTTGGAGGAAAGTGGAGAAGGATCCAAAACCTTGAAGAATCACATTTTTGAAAGTGATAACCAATACGCTGATGAATTGGTTTACGACATGGATAACATGGAGTTGATGGATTCTGACACAACAATTTATGAAAATGATGGAGACGTCGACTATGTAATTAATAATTATTACGACGCTGACGAGTTGGATTACGCTTATCGGATTAATCGTTTCCACCGTCCATTTTTCTATGGTTCGTTTTACAGCCACAGCTGGATGTATGATCCGTTTTATTACGATCCATACTACTATGGAGGATACTACGGAAGTGGGTATTATGGAGGTGGATACTACGGAGGTTACTATGGTGGATATTATAATCCATGGGGATCAAGTTGGTACAGTCCATATTACTCAATTGGATACAACTGGCACAGCCCTTATTACAGTTGGGGATATCCTTCTTATTATGGCGGATATAATAATTATTGGGGACATGGACACAATAATTATAGAGATGACGTAAGAGTTGGAAGAAGAAATACACCTAATTACAGTTACAATAGTGGAGGTGTGTCTCGATCGGTTTCCAGGACAACGACAAATACAAATATTAAAAGCACATCGCTTCAAGATCGTAATGCATCAAGAAGATCAAGCTCTTCATCGATTAGTAATGGACGAAGAACAACCTCTGACGGATTAAATACGACCAAGAGTGCCACCATCTTAGAGAAAAGAAGAACAATTTCTTCAGGTCAAGTCAGCAATTCAGGTCGAAGAAGTACATCAACCGGTAGTTCAACTACAAATTCAGTAAGAAGTAGTTCAAGCAGCCAACGTACTTATCAACCTCGAGTCAATTCTTCTCAAAGTCGAGAATATACTCCCAGTTACAGTAAACCAAGAACTGTGACCCGATCAAGTTACAATAGCAGCAACTATATTAAACCAAGAACATCGACCTACAGTAAACCAAGTACAAGTAGTAGTTCAAGGAGGAGTACTAGCACTCCTAGCAGTTCAAGCAGCTACAAGAAAACTTATCGGTCGAGTTCAACTTACAACAGAGGATCAAGCTCCAGCAAAAGTAGCAACTCTACTTATCGCTCAGCACCTTCAAGAAGTAGTAATAGTGGAAGCAGTTACCGTTCAAGCGGAAGCTCTTCATCCAGAAGCAGCTATAGTAGCCCTTCAAGAAGTAGCAGCAGCGGAAGTAGTGGTAGCAGCCGATCTTCAAGCTCTGGATCCAGTTCAAGATCTAGCAGTGGAGGAAGACGTTAAAAAAAATCTAATTCAGTCATCATTGTTTATCAAATTTGATTCAGTCATGAAAAAAACACGATATATATTTATTGCGATGCTTTTAATGAGCACAATGGCTATGGGACAAAATTTTTCAGAAGCCCTGCGCCTATCAAATCATCAAATTCAAGGAACGGCCCACTCAATGGCAATGGGCAATGCAATTGGAGCAATTGGAGGTGATTTTACATCACTTTCAATAAATCCTGCAGGAATTGCTGTTTATCAGACTAACGAGTTTACTTTTACACCAGCTTTTAACTTCAATAAATCGGAGTTGAAGATTGATGAAAGTAATTTTTCTGATAATAACTTTAAATTTAATTTTAGCCAACTAGGATATGTAAGTTCATCTTCACTGGCAAATACGTCTAGCATAGTCCGTTTTAACTTTGGTGTTGGCTTTAATCGGTTAGCTGATTTTAATCAAGTGTCAATGGGATCCTATGGAGAATCAAGTTCTTCGTTTCTGGATGGTATTGCAACTTATTCTACAAACGAATCCTTATCAAATGCATACTTAAATCAATCATTTAATCAGGTTGAGTATAGGGATTGGAATTCGAAACTTGCATGGGACACCTATCTGATTGATCCCTCTACTGATGGGAATGAAAATGAAATAGACGGAGAATATGTAAGTATTCTATATGAAGGAGAAAGAGTGAACCAGCACAAATCATGGGAAAGCAATGGTGGAATAAATGAGTATCTAATCTCTGGTGGGCTTAATTTCAACCATAAAGTTTATCTAGGTGCAACTATAGGCATTCACGATCTCTATTATAACCGGACATCCTTTTACTCCGAAGAGTTTACAGATGATCTAGACTCATTTTCATATATTGATGACTACGAATTGTCAGGAACAGGTTACGTCTTTAAGCTTGGAGCAATATATAAACCGATTTCATCTATCCGTTTAGGATTAGCATTTCACACCCCCACATACTATGTTCTGGATGAAGAATCTAATTTGTCTATGGAATCAAATCTAAGTGAAAATTATTATTCTTCAGGCACAAATCTATTCAGCTATAATTTCTACACCCCATTAAAAGCCATCTTTAGTGGAGCATTTGTCATAAGTAAAGCTGCGATGCTTAGTTTTGATGCTGAATATGTTGATTATAGTGCTATGAGATACAGGGATGGTAGCAATAATGATCCGATGACAGATGTTAATACAGACATTGACAACTCTTATAATCAAGTTTTCAATTACAGATTGGGTGGAGAGGTTCGTGTTTCAAAAGCATTAAGCCTACAAGCGGGGTATGAACTATATGGCAATCCATTTAAAAGCGATGCTACATTAAATGGAGGATCTTTAAAAAATGAGTTGAGTTCAATTTCTGCAGGAGTCGGGTATTCCAATAAGAGCTTCTATTTTGACACCGCTTACAAGTACTCTACAGCTAGCACTGTGGTTAATGATGTACAACCTAATTATTCAAATCTTCCTTTAGATTTCACCAATCAAAAATTAATCATGACTTTCGGATTTAGGTTTTAACAAAAATCATAAGTAATTCAAACGCCGGTAATTCCGGCGTTTTTTTATAAAGCGACTAGTCTACTTATCAATATCAACCAATAATTGTTTATAAAAACATGTTGTCAGATTAGGTATAGAAGATTAAAATGTCGTAAATTGAAGTAAGCAATCAAAAGAAAAAAGATGGTGAAATTTAAGGAAATAAACTATCAAGAGTCTCTCAATCTATTCAAACAAGCAGACCATTCGGGTAAGCGTATGCGATTGGGCGATTTCACGACTTCGCAGTGGTTGCAGAAAGAAAATATCAATTTGTATGAGATAAAAACAATCTCAAGTAACTACCCCGATTTAAAAATTTTCATTATTGGAGAAGGCGAATCCGAAGGTTTCTATATTTATTCTCAAAAACAAGAAACTTGTTTTAAATTTGAAGCTGAATTATCTTATTAATTAACAGCTTAAATTTCTTATGATTTCTCACATGCAAGATCCTATTTCTCAAGGTGTTTTTAATTATCATTATCATCGTGACAATTCCCCAATTTTGATTCATTCTGATGGATTTGACACTGATGAAGTACTCCCCTCCTATTTTTTTAGAAGTTATAAGCAAATGCCCAAGCTAGAGCAAAAAGCGCTTGATTTAGCATTTGGTCGGGTGTTAGATGTTGGTGCTTGCGCTGGTTGTCATTCTTATTATTTGCAAAACAAAGGACTTGATGTAACTGCTTTGGAGCAGTCGCAAATGTGTTGTCAGGTGATGAACGACCGAGGAATAACAAATGTCAGCAATACAAACCTGTTTTATCTTGAAAATGAAAAGTTTGATACAATTCTTCTTTTAATGAATGGAACCGGAATTGCCGGAACGCTTAACAATTTAAATCTTTTTTTCAAAAAACTACGCAGTTTACTCAATCCAAATGGGCAAATATTGATCGATTCATCCGATCTTATTTTTTTATATACTGAAGAAGACGGTTCAGCCGTTATTGATATTGCAGCAGATAAATATTATGGAGAACTGACGTTTCAAACAGAGTATAAAAATCAGAAAAGTCCAACTTTTCCCTGGCTTTATATTGATCAGGACTTACTGAAAGAGTATGTCAAAAAGAGTCAGCTAAAAGTTTCTCATATTTTCAAGGGAGATCATTTTGACTATCTCGCAAAAATCACCTATTAAACAACACGTTATGCCAGAAAACAGCTACCGAAAACTTACAGAATCCGAAATACTACAACTTGAGAAAAATAATTCCAAAGCCGACAATTGGTCAAACATTGAGGTAAAAGATGGTTTTGATCCCCAAAGAGTTGAACATTGCCGCTTTTCAGGGAAAGTGCGTATAGGACAATTCAATCAGGCCATTACATTTTATGGGAACATAGAAAAAGCATGCGGGCTTTATAACACCCATATCCACAACTGTACCTTAGGCGATAATGTTTTTATCAGCCATGTCAAAAACTACGTTGCCAATTATATTATCGAAGATCATGTTGTTATCGACAATACTGATCTTATTGCAACAGAAGGTGAATCAACTTTTGGCAATGGCATTCAGGTTGCGGTGTTGGATGAAACGGGCGGGCGACACGTACCCATTTACGACAATCTTTCGGCTCACTTAGCATACATCGTAGCTTTTTATAAACACCGGCAACCGTCGATTGAAAAGATCGAAAAACTGATTGATAACTATACAGAAAGCATAAAATCTGATTTTGGTGTTATTGGACAATACGCCCGAATTTCAAATTGCAAAGAAGTTAGAAACGTAAAAATTGGTGCTTACACGCAGATTGTAGGCGCCAGTAAAATCATTAACGGTTCTATAAATAGCAACGAAGCTGCACCGGTAAAAATTGGTCACGATGTCATTCTAAAAAATTTCATCATTTCATCCGGCTCCGAAGTTATTGATGGCGCCATTGTATCGAACTGCTTTATAGGCCAGGGATGCAAACTGGGCTCCCAATATTCGGCTGAAAACTCGTTGTTTTTTGCGAACTGTCAGGGTTTTCACGGCGAGGCTTGTTCATTGTTTGCCGGCCCGTACACGGTCACTCACCACAAATCAACCTTACTTATTGCCGGTATGTTTTCGTTTTGTAATGCGGGAAGTGGATCAAACCAAAGTAACCACATGTATAAATTAGGACCTATCCATCATGGAGTTGTTGAGCGTGGTTCTAAAACAACCAGCGATTCCTACATTTTGTGGCCGGCCAAAATCGGACCTTTTACAATGGTTATGGGGCGTCACTACAAAAATAGCGACACCTCTGAAATGCCTTTTTCTTATTTAATTGAAAACAAAGACGATAGCTGGTTGTCGCCGGGAATGAACCTCAAAAGTGTGGGAACGATACGCGATGCGATGAAATGGCCCCGACGCGATACACGGACAGACCCTAAAAAAATGGACTGCGTTAACTTTAACTTATTGAGCCCTTTCACCATAAAAAAAATGGCACAGGGTATTCAAAAGCTAAAGGAAATACAACGGATTTCAGGCGAAACCTCTGAAGTTTTTTCATACAATAATACTAAGATTACGCATAGAGCTTTAAAAAGGGGACTTGAACTCTACCATATGGCGATCATGAAATTCGTGGGAAACTCTATTATCACTCGTTTAAATACCTGCACCATTGAGACTCCCGAAGCTATGAAAGCTTGCCTTAAAGCCGATTCATCAGCAGGGCAAGGTGACTGGATTGACTTAGCAGGACTTATCGCACCCAAAAATGTGATAAAAGAAATGCTTGATCAGGTTGAAAACAAATCGATCAACCAACTGGAAGAAATAGAAGAAGTATTCTACTCGTTGCATTATAATTACTATAATATGGAGTGGAACTGGACAGTTGATTTTATTGCATCGTATTATGGGAAACCGATTGAAAAAATGGAGGTCAGCGATATTATCGATATCATTAAAGAATGGATTCGAAGTGTTGTTGAAATTGACAAGATGCTATACTCTGATGCGAAGAAAGAGTTTAGGCTCGAATCGATGACTGGCTTTGGAATTGATGGAGACCAAAAAGTCAAACAGCTTGACTTTGAAAATGTAAGAGGAAAATTTGAGAGTAATGACTTTGTAAAAGAAATCTTAAATCACATTGAGCGGAAAACAAACCTGGGAAACAAGGTTGTCAATAACTTAAACAAACTTCAGAACTCACCGAAAATTGTTTAACCCGTTTCCCGACAAAGAATATAAAAAAACAGAGAGGATTTAATAAAGTTAAATCCTCTCTGTTTTTTAGTCTAATACGAATCGGTAAGTAATGGTACCCTGCTGAAAAGCCGGGGCTTTGTCGTCAACGTTAAAGCGAGCTTTTAAAGCTGCTTGCTTCGCTGCGTTAAGCAGTTGTGAGTTATAGGTTGTCGAACCGCGTACGCCAGGCTCGGCACTAGTCACTTTGCCATATTTATCAACCGTAACCTGTACCACAACAACTCCTTCTTCATTACCCGGATAATAAGGCTTGGGAAGAGATTGTGCCGAACGTCCGGCAAGACTATAGGAAATGCCATCTCCTTGTCCGCCACCTTCTCCATAATTGTCCGAATTAGCTGATCCGTTTGGAGATCCTTGATTGCCCCCCGGAAATGAAACTCCTTGCCCGGTGCTTTTCGAATCATCTGATCCTGCTCCACCAGAACCAAAAGCACTGGAAGCCCGGTTGTTAATTTCACTAATTTTTTGCTGCTCAGCTTCTTTCCGCTTGCGTTCTTCTTCAGCTTTTCGCCTTTTTTCGGCTTCTTCAGCCAATCGTTGCTGCTCCAATTTCTCCTGACGCTGGCGTTCTATTTCTACCTGACGTTGTATCTCAAGTTCTTTTTCCCGCTGCTTACGAAGTTCTTCTTGTTTGCGTTTTTCTGCTTGCTCTTGCTGACGCTTAAGCTCCTCTTCTTTTTTCTTTTTAGCAGATTCAATAGCTACAGTTTCTTCGTAGTCCTGAGTCATTACTTCCTCTTTAGCCTCAGGTTGTGAAACTTTGGGTTGTGGCTGTGATGAAGGAGTTGGTGGTGTTACTTTCTTTTTTTCTTGCTGAACGACAGGTGTAGATGATTTACGACTAGGTGCCGGTTCTTTGATTCCACTTCCCTGCTCCGAATTTCCAAAATTCACCAATATTCCTTCTTCTCCTGGCAATGGTAGTGGTGTGAAAAAGCCAAACAGAAGTAACAAGATTAGAACAATGGCGTGAACAACAATTGTCCCTATAAAACCTCTTTTATGTTTCGAAAAATAACTCATTAACGTCCTTCCGGTGCGGTAGCCAAAATCATTTTATACTTATTGCGCTTAGCAATATTCATCACCTTTACAACCTGCTCAATTGGAACTGACTTGTCAGCGTGTAAGGATACATAAGCGTCAGGGTTGTCGCCAATAGCTTTTTGCAACGCAGGTTCAATTTCATGAAATGCAACACGATCTACATTTTCTCCTGTATTGACATAGTACTTCAGGTCAGCAGTAATCGAAACAGTCGTCATCGGTTTAGCTGCTGTTTGATTATTGCTCTGAGGTAAGAGCAATTTTAGTGCGTTGGGTGCAATCAAAGTGGATGTCACCATAAAAAAGATCAGCAACAAAAATACAATATCAGTCATTGAAGACATGCTGAAACTTGCATTGACTTTATTTCTACGTTTTAATGCCATTGCGTTTATTTAGCTGGTTCATTCAATAAATCAAGAAATTCAGATGTTGCTGCTTCCATTTTAAAGATTACTTTTTCGACATTGGCAACCAAAATATTGTACGCAAAGTAAGCGATAATACCAACCGTCAAACCAGCAACAGTTGTCACCATCGCTTGATAAATACCTGAAGAAAGCAAGGTTACATCAATGTTGTTCCCTGCATTAGCCATATCGTAAAACGCCTGAATCATCCCAATTACAGTTCCCAGAAAACCAATCATTGGAGCACCTCCGGCAACACTGGCTAATACCGGCAAGCCTTTTTCCAATTTCGATATCTCAAGGTTCCCGATCGTTTCAATGGCGGAATTAACATCGGACATTGGTCGTCCAATTCGGCTAATTCCTTTTTCAATCATGCGTGCAGTTGGTGTTTCCTGCGAGCGAGTAAGCGCCAACGCAGCATCAACTTTCCCTTCGGTAATGTATGCTTTCACTCTGTCGAGCAAGGTTTTATCAACTTTACCAGCTTTTTTTATGGCAAAATACCGGTCAAAAAAGATAAATACAGCAACTAACGAAAGGGCTATAATTGGAATCATGATCCACCCACCTTTAATTGCAATATCAAAGAATCGAGTTACAATCCCATCTTGTTGAGCTGATTCTGCAAGAGCTTCGGCACCTTCGCCGGCTGCATTAGAAACTTGTAAAAAAATATATCCAAACATAAGTTTTCATTTAGAAGAACATATAAAAAACGCGGTATAATACTAATTATTATACCGCGCAAAAATAATGATTATTTACAAAGTATCTACTTATAATCCGAACATCATATAATAGACTGCCGCACCTGACAAATACCCAACAATTGCGAGCAAGGAAATCTTTTTCATATACCAGATAAAATCGATTTTCTCTAAACCCATGGCAGCAACTCCGGCAGCCGACCCAATAATTAAGATACTACCGCCTGTGCCGGCCGTATAGGCCAGAAATTCCCAGAAAGCACCATCCTGAACAAAACTAGCTAAATAGCCGGTTGCAGCAGGATCTGCAGTAGGATACATACCCATTGCACCAGCGACAAGTGGCACATTATCAACTACCGATGAAAGTACCCCAACTGCTAAATCAATCAAATAAATATTACCTAGTTTCTCGTCCAGATACTGAGAAAGGAGATGCAGGTGGCCCGCCGACTGAAGTGAAGCAACAGCCGAAAGAATACCCAGAAAGAAAAGAACTGTAGGTACGTCTACTTTGCGAAGCACAGCTGTAACTTTCAACCGATGTTTTATTTCTTCGGATTTGTCTTTATGCATAATTTCGGAAATGACCCACAATACCCCCAGCGACAATAACATGCCCATGTATGGTGGTAAATGCGTTATTGTTTTAAACACGGGAACAAAAAGCAGCCCGAAAACGCCAAGGATGAGCATGAAAACTCGTTCGAACTCGGTCGTTAAATCAATTTCTTCATTCTCTACAACTGGTCGTTCTACGTTGCCTTTCATTGTAAGTGACAATATCCCAAGAGGGACAACCATACAGACTAAACTTGGAAGAAGAACACCTTCAATAATTCGTGCGGCTGTAACTTGGCCTCCAATCCAAAGCATAATTGTGGTTACGTCTCCAATTGGAGACCAGGCTCCACCGGCATTAGCAGCCAACACAACCATACTCGCAAAAAACCAACGTGTTTCTTTATCATCAATCAGCTTCCGAAGCAAGGCGACCAACACAATTGTTGTCGTCAGGTTATCAAGCAGTGCAGACATAAAAAAAGTTAGGAAACTCAAAATCCACAACAATTTTATTTTATTGGTCGTCTTGATTTTATCAGTTACCACTTTAAATCCTTCATGTTGATCAACTACTTCAACGATGGTCATTGCACCAAGGAGAAAGAATAGGATTTCACTAATTTCGCCCAAATGGTGAACGATTTCAGAATCAACAATAAACTCGTGTATAGACGCTTCCAGCAAGCCAATGTGACCATGTGCAAAATTTGCCCATGACGGGCTGAACCCCATAGCTAAGATATCTTCGGCACCAATAGCATAAATAACCCAACAAAGCGTCCCTATAATTAATGCTGAAGCTGCTTTGTCGACTTTGAGCGGATGTTCTAATGCAATGGCAATGTAACCAAGCACAAAAACAACAACCATTAAAATAAACATGGAAATAGTTTTTAGAAATTAGTAAAAAATTTCGCGCAAAGGTAAAGGTCCACTGAGAATACAGCTTAATTTTTTGAAAAAAAGCAATTGTGTATAATAAATTTAACAGAGTGATGTCGAAAGAAAATTGCTTTTAATTATTTTTTGTCTACTGAAGTATCCGGTTATTTGAAAAACGATAGCAGGATTACTCGTTAATCCTCTCCTTTTTTTCCCCACAGGCGTTTAAACTTTTGCCAAAGCTCGTTCCAGCTATTGTAGTTTTCACGATACGAAAGACCTATTCCCTGGGTATAAGGTGACGTTTCGTAAATCAGATTGTCATTTGATCGGTTGTATGCTTTGAGTTGCAGTTTCCCATTATTGGTCAGCTTTACGTTCAAATCAAAATCACCAACGATATTGTTGTTGTTGGATCGGTTCATAGTAGATGTATTGTTTCCAATATTCCCATTAATCGTAACCCGATCGTTAAACATTTGGGTACTTAAAGCCAATTCAATTTCATCATTCGTAATCTGATTTCCCGGGCGATAATTAACACCAATGTCCCAATCATTGCTTATTTGTGAAAGCCAATTACTCAACTGGTTCGAAAACAGCTCGCTAGCTGTACTACCAACCACATTGGTGTTTGACGCTTGATATGAACCCCGCAGATAATCGGGAGTATAAAAACGTCCCAAAACCAACAACGATAATATCTGCTTATTCATCTCCTCTTCGGTACTAAAAAACTGTTGAACCTGATCCTTTATACGGTCTTCGGCAGTGGGGAATTTAATATCAAACGCAATTTTCGGATCAGTTAGGTTTTCGGTTAAATAAATTTCACAGGAAACAGGAATTCGCTGAGAGTAATCAATATTCTCAACCGAGTTTGGAAACAATTCAGTCAACGATGCTTTTAATCGATAAATAGCATTTAAATCGATTGTCGCATTGTATGGATCACCATTCCAGAGAATGGTGCCACCACGAGCTATTTCGAATCTCTTATTGATCACATTTTGCAGTGTAAACAGATAGTCTCCTTGTTCCACACGGTATTCGCCAAACATGACCATATTAAAGTCAGGGTCAATACGAACCTGCAAATCACCACTTCCTCTGGAGCGGATAACATCACCAATTTGCGAATTATAAATCAGTTGAACCTGAGCCTCAGGCGTGATATCGATATCAAATTTCATATTCAAATTCGACTTATCCTGCTTTACCCGACGTTCGACTTTCTCGCTTTCAATATTGCTTTTATTAAC
Source organism: Sunxiuqinia sp. (assembly GCF_055140945.1). Classification (NCBI taxonomy): domain Bacteria; kingdom Pseudomonadati; phylum Bacteroidota; class Bacteroidia; order Marinilabiliales; family Prolixibacteraceae; genus Sunxiuqinia; species Sunxiuqinia sp. The sequence goes on along the minus strand of NZ_JBSQYS010000034.1, from coordinate 3,898 downwards.
AAACCTAATGAAGTCATACTCCTGGGCTTCCTGATTGTAGTCCAGTGATATATTTATATCGGTTCCACTTAAAGTAGCTGCATTAGCCGATAATAAGACATCCCTTCCATGACCGGTAATTTCAAAATCACCATTCCCAAACACTTTCCCGTAAAATCGCTCATTATCTTTCACCGTCGTATTCATGGCTAAAATTCTTGGTGAGCTAAGCGACAAATCATAATCCATATTCTTGAAATTATCATGTCGTATAAAACCATCAAACAGTCCAGTGTTCCCCTGATAATCTGCTATTTTTATCCGATCAAAAATAATTGAATCAGAACGAAATTTAACCGTGTCACTGAAATAGTAATAAACCTGAATAGCATTTATTGACAGCCCTGCATCCAGTCCGAGCACATCGCCATCCATCAATATCTTTTCTGGTGTCCCGTGTATCCAAACATCCCCCGTGCCTCGTCCCTGAATATTTTGAAATGTGTTTCGAAGCACTGGCTGAAGAATCGCCAGAGATAAGTCATTCAAACTTACTGTAAAGTCAAGCGAATCGGTACTTGGAGTGTAAGCGCCAGATGCAAATAGAGACTGATGGCTTTTAGTGTCAATTGTCAACTCCGCGTTTACCTCTTCTGAATCCCGATCCCACTTACTCACCATACTCACGTTGCCAATATCATGTTGCCGATAGCTAAGATCGCTTATCGTTAAATCCGACAGAAACAACGCTCGCTCGTAGATATCAAATACACTTGCCGACCCATTGATTGTTCCTTTTAGCTCAGCATCCTTAGTTGTAAGCAAATTGATATTGTTTAAATTCAAATTGTTAAGCTTCACATTTAGCCGGGCATCCTTATCTTCCGAAATTGAACCATTAACAGAGAGCCGTTGCGATTGATTTGAGATTTCGAAACCATCGACAGCTATTCGACTTGAATCTATCGTAATCATAGACGGATGAATTTGCCAAAGTGTATCAGCAATGTATATTTTCGACGGGTTTACTTCAATTTCAACATGTGTTTTATTGTAGTCGGTTTTTGTGAAGTCAACCTGCGTTTCCAACTCTCCGCTATATGTTTTTAGGTGAAAGTTATTCCATACCAATTTAGAATTTAAGCGGTCGTCCGAAGCATCGGCCAGAATAGCCAAATTATAAAGACGTTTATTTTCATTGAGCTGTAATTCCTCCAAGCGATTTTTCAGTTCTAGCTTTTCCCCTGAATGAACAGATAACGTATAGTTATTCAAAATAAAGTCACGGTATTCAATGCGCGGAATATCAGCCACAAAATCCAGAGACATTTCAAGGTCATCAAAACGTCCGCTAATCTCCGAAGGGCCTATAAAAAGGTTCGGCATGAATGTTTTGGTTAGCGGCTCAGTGTTCTTTATCGTCACATCAAAATCGAATTGATTGGCATGCAAATCTTCATCAACTTTTAGCCCTGCCGAAGGTAAATACTGAGCTAGCAAATTTTTGAAGCTTTTAGAAATCGTAAGAAAAGAATAATTTCCGGCAATATCCACATCAGCAAAGTCTGACCGAATCTGTAAATGTGGGTGTCCCTCATAAAACGTGCGAACACTTAAACTACTTAGCTTTATTGTATCATTTTCATTGAGGTATCGTCCTTCATCTACCCAAATATTACCATCCAGATTGTCGATATTGTTCCCTTTAAAATTAGCACTCAAAGCCATTGATAAGATCGACTTTTCATGCTTCGTGTCAAGATTCAATGCTTTAAGATTTGCCTGATCCAATACCATTTCAAAATCGAAAGCCGGAATTGGCGCATTAAAATCAAGCTTTCCGGCAAAATTGGCATCCAAATTCGGATCTTTGATTGTAAAATCGCCTTCGAATTTTTCATCTTGAATCGTTCCATCCAAACTCAGGTTTTTAAATTTGTAGGCATTAAATATCAGGCTATCAACAACTCCATCCAATGCAACATCAAATGCCCGATTTGCTTTATCGTACGAACCATCTACCTGTCCGTTAAAGGTTAATTCTCCAAAATGCTTTGATTGTGTAAATTTTCCTAATTTAAAATTAACGGTCTTTAAATGCCCGTTAACTTTCAGTAAATCACTTTCAGAAGGTAAAAATGACAAGTCCATTTTTATTTGGCCAAAATTGGAACGCACCGTCCCATAGGCCACAAAATCACTTAAGAAGCCTGTAAAATTCCCTTCATAATGCACAATTCCAGCATCATGAAGCAATGGTGAAAAGGTCAGATAATCAGCCTTCGCAGAATACGGTAATCGGATTTCACTCAAGTCGTTAAAATCCGCTGTTGACTTTTTCAAATCGAGCAGAATATAGGTTTGATCAAGGTTGGGTAAGCCATTGGTGTAGAAATCGCAAACCAGATTTGTATTTTGTCCGATCTTCATTTCCAAGTCTTTGGCTTTCAAGTCAGCTATCGTACCATAAACATGACCTGATAAATTTATTCGTAAATCCATTCCGCGTAAGGCTGGAACAAACTGTCCGACATCTACAAAATCCAAGACCGATTTTTTCAGGTCAACATCGAGTTTTAAGAACGAAAAATCTTTCTCTTCATGCATCTCTGATTGATCCAATGAAATATCTGCGTCAACAATTACCGAATGAGGAGTTAACACTTTTAGGTCATTCAGTTTAATCACATGATTTGACGAAACAACCCGAGTACTTAAGGAACTCAGTAAAAAAGACTTGTTATCGTCCAGCGAAAGCTTGTTGATTTGGAAAGCCAACGAATCTTGGTTCAGCACAAAATCAGTTACATCAAGCTGCACATTATGCAGGTCTATTGCATTCGACAATTCCATATTGGAATACGAGTACCCAAGGCGAGTATCGCTGAACAAAAAATTCTGACATTCAAAACTCCAGCTATTGGTTGTTGGCTTATCCGATCGCAAAGCGTCGAGTACAAATTTGTAATTTGGAACCTGATCTTCAGTGATTGAAACAAACAACCTGGTTTTTATCATTTCAAGCGAAGACAGATTAATAAGCCGCTTTTTATACGTGAACTGATCGATTGAAGCAACCATTTTATCCACGTAAAAAAGAGTATCTTCCTGCTGATCTTCTATTAAAAATTCATTCAATATCACTTTATTAAAAAAACGAATATCAATACTCTTCAATGTAATGTGCGTGTTCAGTTTTTCTGAAAGCCGACTTGCAATTTGCTTAACCAAAAAAGTCTGGACCGTACTGGTTTGAAAAGCCAGATAAGCAGCAAAAAACAGGATCGCTATGATCCCGAAAAGCCAGAGTGCTATTTTGAAAGATTTTTTAATAATTTTGAGCCTTTAAGTTTCAGAAACAAAATAAACTAAATTCCTTGTAAATCGTTAGGTTCAACAGATAAAATAATTGAAATCTACCTTGAAAGTTGATTCATGAATAACAAAAAAGATATCATCATTTTAGGAATCGAGTCATCATGCGATGACACATCTGCCGCTGTCATTAAAAACGGTGTTTTATTGTCTAATATTATAGCCAGTCAAAAAGTTCACGAAGCTTACGGTGGTGTTGTACCCGAATTGGCTTCGCGTGCACACCAGCAAAATATTGTTCCTGTTGTCGATCAGGCATTAAAGCAAGCTAACATCAACCGGGATGAAATTTCTGCAGTTGCATTCACTCGTGGCCCGGGACTACTTGGTTCACTGCTTGTTGGAACTTCCTTTGCCAAAGGTTTTTCGTTGGCATGCGGCATTCCGTTAATTGAAATTAACCATCTGCAAGGGCATGTATTGGCTCACTATATTCAGGAAGAAGGAGTTGAATTTCGTGAGCCAAGATTTCCACATCTTTGCTTGTTGGTGTCTGGCGGAAACTCGCAAATTATTTTGGTGAAAGACCATTTAAAAATGGAAG
>NZ_JBSQYS010000033.1:0-55157 GCF_055140945.1 Sunxiuqinia sp. | reverse complement strand
CAATCACCACAATTCCATTAATACTTGTCAAATGACTAAAAGTGGTTGTCATTATTCTTTGTTGAAATTTCTGATTATCCTGATTGGTTACTGTTATCAGTATTTCTTTAGCAGGTACATGATCAACGCTCCCCCGAACAAGAATAACGTCTTTGTTTTCAAGTTTTAGAAAAACAGCCAATGCTTTTCCAATTGCTCCCGAACCAACGATATATATTTTATCTTTTTTCATCAAGCTTTACATCCGACCAACTGCAAATTTATAATAATACAATCTTCCATCAAAAAGCATAACAACAAAAGGTAATTAAAGGATCTCTACGTCCGCAGCCAAATCTACGCACGTGTGTAATGAAATTTTCACACACTGTAAGTACTGCTTTCACGGTGCAAAATTTTATTTTCATACTTATGAAAGTTTACGTACGTGCCTCTAAAGATTTACTCCCGCACGTGTGTAAATATATGTCGGCAGGTATACCAGATTGCCAGGCTTCTTTCGGAAAACCCGGAAAGCCAACCCTTTTTAAAAAAGCAGTGAACTCATGCTGTTTTGTGAGCTGTGCCAGGGCGAATGCTTACAGCATACTTTAATGATTGTCGTTGCAAACGACTGCCAGCTCACCCCTTCACCGCTTCGCTAAGACAAGGGGTAGCCCGGAAACCTATCCCAAAGAGCGCGCGCCGCCCGTCAATGTATTGTCAGGAATGTGATAATGCCTGTCATTGTAAGATTTAAATTGATGCGCCAAAGGCGTAAACGGGAAAGCTGTGTCCATAATCAAAGGACCGATGTTTAAAGATGAGTGCCTTTTATCAGAAACACTGCAAAACGTGCTGGGTTACTCCAACGTATACCGGGTTTCTTCGGCCTAGAACCAACCTTCGCATCACGGAAACCCGAAAAATACGCATCGGGGGAATCCCAAAAAACGGATTGAAAACACTATACTCAAACAACTAATCGGCAGGTGGTTGCAAGCAGGCAATGTTTAGTTCAACATACCCTCCAATGCAAAGCGTATGCAAGCAACGCTTGATTAGAGGCTAAGTGTTCAGTTATTTCAATTTTATTTTACCTAAATACATTTCACATTTATCTTTTGACAATATATTATGTTTTTTAAGATAACTACTTTTGCACAACCTTGAAAGCTTTCTTTCTCCCGTTTGTATTAAAACATTCATGTATCTATTATTACTAAATTCTTGTTCTGCTATTTCAAATAAGTGAAAGTGAATCGCTTTAAATAAAAACTCTAATCTATTTGGAAAATCCTGTATCTTATTATCAGAAAGCAATGCAATAGAAAATACAATAATTCCGTGGGCATAATCGTCCTTATACGTTTTTTGAGTAGGTACAATATTTTCTGAAGAGAAATCATTATCAGAAATGTGACCATTTAAATATTCATTCCAAATATTTTGATTTACAGGAATGATATGAGTAAAACCTATATAATTTTGCTCTTTATCTTTTAATAGTAGAATACATCTTTTATTTTTGCACGCATGCTTTGCATTTCTGTTAATCTTATCAATCTCAGAATCTTGCCAAGGGCTATTCTTGAAAGCTTCGTAATTTAATTTTCCAGAAATACTTCCTAAATTTTCAGTTTCTGCAAACTCGTAATAATCATTTCCTTTATGCGGCTTGTCAAGATAATAAATGCCTTTACTACTAGTTGGTGCAATTTTCAGTAAACTTAGCAATGAAATGTCACCATTCTTTAATAGTTTTAAATATGATTTGTTAATCCCTGATTTTCTTATTGAAATTACAATCAAGTAGGCTACGAGATAAACTAATATGAGTAGGGTTAGTGTTACCGAAGATAAAGCTCTGACTAAAATTAATAGGTTTTTACTTTCAACAAATTGGTTAGCATAGAAGATTGTTAATCCTAAAGCACTTATTGTAGGAATGATACTTAATTTTAACCCTACACTTTTTTTAGTTCTAAAAAAAAGGATTATCAATATACTTTTAAATTTTTGTAAATAGCTTTTGTCAATACTCATTTAATAGTTCTGAAATGTTCATATTTAATTTTCTGAATTCAACTAATTGGCCAGCTAATGTTTTCCTATTTTATCCATTATTCAGATAAGCTGCTGTTAAATTTAGAAATAAAATTTAAATGATTCGTGATTACCGAAAACAGCTTGCATAAGAGTACTGTTTCTAAAGTTAAGAGCTCGCTGCTCAAGGTGCTTGAGAGCCTTACTCAAGAGGCTTGAGTGCACTGCTCAAGGTGTTTGAGCACACTGCTCCAGAAGCTTGAGCACACCGCTCAAGCCACCGGAGTAGGTTGCGGTGATTAAAAATCCCCGGTTAAGAGGCCGGAATTGCAAATTCCGGCCAGCCGCCGCCAGCCTTCGACATATCCCAACCAGCTCGGGAACTTGCTAATGAACGTTTCCACTCCCATTCGGATTGAAAATCTCCTGTTAACAAGGACCGGATGGCACCCCGAAATTTCGGGGCGGTCCAGCCGCAAACCGCCTGCTTTAGTGCATATTCCGATGAGCAGGGGGTTCTGCTTCACTCACTAGTTTTTTTCAATAAATATATTATTGCCAAATAACTTCATCTTTCCAATCATCGGGGAAGCCCATTTCTTTACAATCTACCAAGTTACATGCTTCCATTAGCTTTTTTAAATCGGGAACAAAACTGCTATCAGGGCTGATAATGCGGGTAATATAATTCATGCAACAAAGTTGGGCATAAAGTTTATTATCGTAAATAGTTGTATTTTGAATGAATGTATTTGCTGTATTGTATGGCAATTGTGGAACAATTGTAAAACGTCGGTTCCATAAGCGGCTATGGTGCGCACATATATTGCGTAAACCGGCAAAGGCATGCATCCAGCTTTCAAGTATTAAAGGATTAGGCAGCCCAAATTCTTTGGCAACCTTTTTCTTCTCATTTCCTTTCTTGAGATTTCCATAAAGCTTACTTAACAAGCCCATTGTAATTACTTCGAGACTCATCCATGCCGGAGGATACGCAGGAGTTGAATAGGTGTTTATCATGTTCGATAAATGTTTCTGACGAACGGTCAACCTCTTCGTAAAGCGAATTAATGTTTTTATTGAAAAAATAATTGTTGCGATACATATTAGCATCTTCGTGCCAATGGCTGCCTTTGGTTAGCGAAAATTCATATACAATTTTCGTGCGCAAGGCAATTTCTATTTTCTCGATGGCATTGAAAACCAATAATCGCAAACGGCGGTCAAATACATAGAGTTCGATAATGCCTTCGAAACTAATTTCTTTAATAAACGAATGGTTTAGGTCGGAATTATCCTGAAATGGATAGGTGTATGCCCGTAACCTGTAGTAGCTGATATTGGATAAATAATGAGCTATTCAACCAGCAAACCTCCCTTCTTCCATTCGGATTGAAAATCCTGCGTTAATAAGGTGCGGATGACATATCCGCACCAGCCGCTAACAGCTTTCGACAGATCCTGAGGAGCGGGGTGTCAAACGATCCCTCGTCCGGGTGATCCCGACCTTTGCCGGGACCAGTTTTGACGGCCCGCGCACCGCTGAGCAATAACTGTAACCGTATGTTTACTTACTTTAGGATGAGGAGCCGTTCGAAACGAGGCTTTGCGGCTGCCCCAAGCCAGGCCTACAACCGAGACCATATTATTAATGAACCTCCCCGCTTCCATTTATTGTGGCACAATGACACCGAAATACCAGGCTGGCACAACTTCGACCGTTTTATCTAGCGTCATTGCGGTGCAGGCCGGAATCTGCGGGCTGAAAGGCTGCCAGTGAGCGGGTGACTCGAAGTCACCTGCTCACTACATGCTCAGCGCGCAGGCGTGATGCGTTCGGGTACTGAGGATCCCAAATGGGCTGTAGCCGGTATGCTTTCCCAAAGTTTCGAACTTTGGGAAAGCTTAAAAGTCTGAACCAGGATTTGCGGGATGGGTTGGATGAACAGGATTATTCGCGAATGAACAAAATTACCGGGCCGGATCAATTCGCCAAAAAACCAAGGCTTGATCCTTCGGTGATCATCCGCTGATCTACCGCTCATCTATACTCAGGGCTCCATGGGGAGTCAGGTCATTGCCCGACACCTTTCGGAAAATCAAAACCAAGATGAAACGTACCCGATTTTGTACCCTTTGCCAGGCCGACTGCTTACACAAGGGAGAGACGACACACCGCATAAGTTGGGGTGAGGAGACCCTCCGTATTAGGCTTTCAACCGGCACCAGCCACCAAAGCCCCCATATATCCCAAGAGCTGATGACACATAACAGGTATTCTGTTAGCCGAGGCTGTCGTTAGTCAGGAATTCACTCCGGGTGAAGCCCTGACTTCAGATCGTTCTCCGCCATCAACGCAAACGAATCCAGGTAAGCCACTTCCAGCGTTTCACCTTTCATTTTAAAATGATATTTTTTCCCTGTGACGTTTCCGGTAACCATCAGTTCCCCGCTTCCAACATATTGAAACCACTTGGTTTTTTGCATTTTGATACGTGGATCTTCTTCCTGTTCCGGGCGAAGTTCCTTTTCCCGGGCCAGGCTTTCTTTCCAGCCCGACCGCTTGCTTCCGCAACAACTCATATTAAGTACTTTTATCTGTTAGTTTGAATAGTATGGATGCGCCTCCCGAAAGGGCCAGCCAGGTGATAATTCCTTCGGGCCATTCATCGCAAAGGATAAATGCGAAAGGGATGGCCATCCAAATACTTAAACAATAGAAACAATCGAGCAGGTTTCCGAAGAAACCCTGCCCGAAAAGTTTTCTGAATTTAAAAACAAGGCCGAAGGGGCCATCTTCCTGCGACAGGAGGTGTAAAAGCCGCCACACGGCCAGCATGCAGAGGATGAACCCGACGAAATTTACTGAGATCATGGAGTGTAACGTTCCAATGCGATGCTCGAATTTCGCTGGTATTCGCCGCTTACTCCGCTGTTGTACCCGTTGGTCACCCGTTTCCGGGCCCGGAGTGCGAAGGAGTAAACCGTGTAATATTCGCCAGTCTTGATCCAGCCTTCGGTTGCATCGGCCGGCGTTAAGGCCACGGCAATCAGTCCGCCCGAAGCAAATTCCTGAAGGGTGCCGGTGTAACCCGGGCATCCTGCGGCATGCGTGTTGGCCGATGCACTGCCTGCCGAGAGGACAGTATCACCAGCTGACAAGTCTGACAATGGCGGGTTGGGTTCAACATCCAGCCCGATAGTTCCGCCGGGGCACCTGCCGGTGGTCAAAGTGAAATAGTCCACAAACCCGTAAGGATCATTGGCTCTAAAGGTCAGCTCCATGGGCGTGTTTTCCTGGGCTTCAGTTAAACGGTATAGGCCGCAGGGCACTTTCACAATGGAAGGATCGGCCAAAACCGGTCCGGTCATCTGGAACTCGAGTTCGAGGTTGTGGATGTACAAAGCGACCATGTCTGTGCCATTGGGCACCAAGTTTCCGGCTGAATCGTATCCATCCACCCGCACATAAAAAGTTCCGGGCGTACGCACCCCGCTCAGCAGGTCATACAGGTGGGTGTTGAGCCGCATGTACCGATCTGAATTCGAAAATTCCCAGTCGATGCCATCCACATGAATTTCGCGCTGGATGTTTTTGTAGGCCGGAACTTCGATGGCACTGCCCCCGTCAACCTTCAACATCTGCGGGAATGAGCCAACATCATCGCCGGTGTAGTTGGGCAGGTGACGTTTCGAAAAACGCGGATGTTTGTAGTTCTGGCTGACAAATTCCCAACCACTCGTCCCCGCCCGCCTGATGCGGATGGTGTACCACTTGATCTTGTTCTGCGCCGGTGTTTTGCTCACGTCGTACATGCAGCCTTTCATGTCGATGGTACCGCCCCAGGCCGCGCATTCCACATTAAAGCCGGCCAGCGAACTGTGCACGGTGATTTTTCCATCATTGTCGAGGAAATTATTATACCCGTGGCGGTTCAGCGCCGATGCTGCAAACGAGGCCGAACTGTTTTGGTTTCCGCCGATAAAGACATTGCCCAAACTCCCGACCAGGTTCCCGTTAAAACAGGCCGAATTTTCGGGCAGGTTGCAATCGGGAATACACAGGTTGATGCGCCTGAGGTTCGGAATGTTAAAGTAGGGTGCGCTTTCGTACAACACATTTAGGGGTGAATTGGCCGTAATTTTGACGATCACATCGGGATAGGCCACCACATTGATATCTTCTCCGGCAGCGATATCTGTGGAATCCTCGATTCCGGGGAAGGTCATATCGAAGTGGAACCTGAAAATGTAGTTGCCGAACATGTCGGTAATCGTGTCGCCCAAAAGACGGCGGTGTCCGGTGCCCGTGTAGGCCCCGCCAGCCAGTTCGGCGGCTGTCCGGTCGTACTCTTCAAACGTGAGCGTGTAATTGGTCAGCGGCGACTTTTTGCAGGGAAAGATCAGGTGGTCGAGCGCCGATGCCACAGCCACCCGGTCGTAGGCCAACACGTTTTGGGCCGCAAACGACCGGCTTTTTTCTGTCGAAATCAGGTTGAAATTGGACACGACCAAGGGCGATTCTTCCGCTTTTTTCGCTTTCACTTTTTCTTTCGTGTCGGCTAAACGCGCCGCATTTTCATTCCGCTGGTAGGTCAGGACGGTGTTCGGCTGCGTCATTTCATTGTGCAAATCAATGACAATCGGTTTGAAAAGTACAGAATCCGGCGGATTGGGGTCGACCAGCTCATCGGGGATCCTTTCAGGGTACAGCTTTTTTATGATCTCTTTCAGTTTGGGATTTTTCAGCGCTTCCACCAACGACGGCCAGCTTTCAATCACCACCAACGGCCGGCAAGGATTAAAAACGCAGCGGCAGTTGTACTTCGAAACACTTCCGTAAAGAATGAAATCATTGATGGTTCTGGGTGCCGAACAAGACAGGATGAGGTCGTTGAAATCGCTGTCCGCACCGGCATCGTTTGAATAAATATCGAAGACATAGTTCCCACCAATCTGCTGGGGAAACTTAAGTTGCGTTTCAGAGAGCTGAAATCCCGATCCGGGATTATTTTGTATGGCAATGGTCCACTGGCTGCCGACCACGAATACGGACGTGCCGGTTGTGCCGGGGTAAACACCATTTCCAAATACTGCTCCCGCGATGACAAACTGATGCGGAAAAGCAGCGCTTTTTGATTTGACGGCAACCGTCCAGTTGCCTTGCATAGTAATAATCATAACTGATTTTTAAATGTTGACTGTTTCTTTGATTTAGTTGTCAATAAGCATGAGCCGGGCTTTGGCAGAAGAAAACAAGAAGGCACACTGGATTTTTCTGACGAGCTGATGTCAGAATGTCTTCATGCTGTGAATTTGCGGATACCCGGCACTCAAGTCCCTTTAATCTGATTTCATGGAACCATGTGCGTTACCGTTTTCTGTAACGATGATTGGCTTGTTTATGCGGGCTTTTGGCTTAAAGGTCTATACCAGATACTGAACCGGTAAAGTATTCATTCACTCCTGAAAAGCAAATGAGAACGACTTCTAATTGACAGGCAAGAATGGCTTTGTCGCAATATCAAATTCCATCTTCTGTCTTCTTATACCTGAGTCCCCGGCAGGTCATTCAACTTGAATGGAGTGTTTGTAACACCATTGGCGAACCAACTGTGCTTTTTGCTGATACGTCTGTGAAAACGATAGAAAAGATATGAAAATTAATAACGACAAGCAATAATTTGCCGTTAAAACCACTCCACCTAAGAACGAGAATAAATAAACGCAAGCTGTGGCTGGTTGATTCCGCTACAACTTTTTGCGATATTTTGAGGGGCCGTGCGTCACTCTGCCCGATTACTATTTCAATCCGGTATAGTTAGAAATCAAGGTAAACAAAGATCGAAAGGCCTCTCCATCTCCCAAATCACTCAAAGTTCTCAGAACATTTTAGAGAAACTTTGAAAGAGCGACTGCGTTTTATAGGAAACAAGACGTGGTTTGCCGGATGCCGATGAAACTTACCCGTATTTATTCGAAAACTTCTCCGTATTTTTTTAAACTCTTCCCGGTATATGTGTTCCACACTTCTCAGCTTATCTTTCTGAACTTCCCGGTATAAGTTTTTTAACTTCTCTGAAGATATTCCACACCGACCCATATGACCAGCGAATCGCACCGCCGCCATTTATTGTGGCAAAATGACACCGAAATACCAAGCTGGCACAATTTTGACCGTTTTATTTAGCGTCATTCCGGCGCCCGCCTACTGTGTGCATATCTGGAAGAGCGGGTTTTTCCGTTTCACAATTTCTACTCAGCCAGTTTCGCCACTCTTTTCTTGTTTTAAAATAGACTGCAGGTTTTCAATCTTTCACTTCCATTATTCAGATTTTTTTTGGTTCAAAATTTCTAAGTAATGCTTATTTGTCATTATACCCAGAACATTACCAAAAGGGTCGACAACCGAAGCTGTAACGAATGCCATTTTACCTCCACTTCTGTCCGTAATTGGTTCGTATAGTTTTGCTCCTTTTGAAACCAATAAGTCAAGGGTTTCTTGTAAATTATCAACGTGCCAATATGCAATAGCTCCTCCAATCTCCTTTGAAGCGTTTTTAGGAGCATACTTACCATCTATAATTCCAAGTTCATGTTGATAGTCTCCAAGGCGAAACTCTGCATATCCTGGAACATTAAAATACGGCTCTAACCCTAACATTTCACTATACCATTTTTTAGCTCCTTCAAGGTCATTTGCATAAAAGCTAATGGTTGACAGTCCTCTTAAATTGATTTTTTCCATTTTCTACTTTTTAAAATTCACTTTCCTATAAATCTAAATCAACATAGTGACAACCCTATGTCAGTAACCTATTAATTTGTTGCTGACAGTTGGTCGTCGAGTAGGCAAAGGGAGTTTCACCCTAAGCCTCTCATTCACCCGGTGAAACAACATCGGGTTCACCGGGCAGGCCGGACTTGAAAGTCTTCCGTCATCCGGCTCTTGTTATATAAATCTAAACGTTCCAACCAGTTATGCCGACTTGCCAGTGATAAAACAAGCCGGGCAACCTCCCCTCTCCCATTTATTGTGGCACAATGACACCGAAATACCAAGCTGGCACAATTTCGACCGTTTTATCTTGCGTCATTCCGGCACCCGTGAAAAAGGCCGGGCAGGGAGGCCGGTAGCTGCCAGAAGGTACCAAAGAGGCCATAGCTGGTAAACTTTTCCAAAGTTTCGAACTTTGGGAAAGGTCAAAAAGTCTGAACCATGATTTGCTGGATGAGTGGATAAACAGGATTATATGCGAACGAACGAAATTGCCGGGCCGGATCAATTCTCCAAAAAACCAAGGCTTGATCCTTCGTTGATCCTTCGTCGGTCTATACCCGAGGCTCCATAGTACCATAGGGAGCCAGGTCATTGCCAGACCTCTTTCGGAAAAACCCGGAAAGCCAATCCATTTTAAAAACAGAAGTAAACCCAAGCTGTTTTGTGAGCTGTACCGGATCGATTGCTCACCTATCATTAGGCCTGGTAGACTCCCTACCATCAGGCAGGTAGACTCTCTACCATTAGGCTGGTAGGCCCTCTACCATTAGGCAATGAGCCCGCCTACCATTAAGATAGTGGGGCGTTCATCATTAGGCTTTGCGGCTGTCCCAAGCCAGGCGTGCAACCGGCTCCATATTATATCAATGAACGTTCCCACTCCCATGCGGATTGAAAATCCGGCGTTAATAAGGTGCGGATGACATATCCGCACCAGCCGCAAGCCGCCTGCTTTAGTGCATATTCCGATGAGCCGGGGGAAAACCCGAAAGCCATACCCATTTTTGAAACAGCGGTGAACTCATGCGATACTGTGAGCTGTGCCAGGGCAGAAGCGTACTCCATACTTTGATGATTCTCGTTGCAAACGGCTGCCAGCTCACCCCTCACTTTTTTTTCTTTTTGTTTTCCAATTTTTTGAGTCCCTCTTCAAGTTCCTTCATTTGCTGCACATCTTCAATTTCAATTCGGCTTTTGCGGTATTTTTCATATTCCGATTCTGCCAGTTCTTTTGCCATCTTTGCCGAAATTGTCCCTGCGTGTTCCAATATCTCTTTGTCGTTCAATGTCATGAAATCGTTGAGTTTACTAATCCAGTCTTTCATGTACATTGGTTTCCGGTTCCTTGCTTGCAATTCGGCAAACGAAAGGTACTGGTCAACGATTAAATTCAGGTCTTTTAATTCATCTTCAGCCAAGTAGTTTTTTGCAATCGAAACATCGGTTTTCCTAATTTTCCCATGAGGCGCATTTTTCCATGTCGTTAACCCCATGTTTTGTTTTTCTGAATCTATTCGTTTGTAGATTATTTCCGATGCAGTGTGTCCATGAATTGCCCAATGCATTTTGTTTTGCACCGACTTAAAAAACAACTGGCTTTCCTCTGTTGTCGGGTCATAATCGATCGCGGTTGTATAAATATCTTTGATTTTGGCATAGAAAATTTTCTCCGAACTGCGAATGTCCCGGATTCTTTCCAGCAGTTCATCAAAATATGTGTTGGTATGCCCGGTTTCTTTTAATCGTTCATCGTTTAGCACAAAACCTTTTATCAAATATTCACGAAGCTGTGTTGTTGCCCAAATACGAAATTGAGTTCCACGGTGCGACTTTACACGGTAACCAACCGAAATAATTACATCAAGGTTGTAATAGTTTGTTGAATAGTCTTTACCGTCTGCGGCAGTTGTCAAGTAATCCTTGACAACTGAATTTTCAACCAATTCTCCTTCTTTGAAAATGTTTCGAATATGCAGGCTAATATTTTGTTTAGTGGTCTGAAACAATTCAACCATTTGTTTTTGGTTGAGCCAAACCGTTTCTTCTTCCAGCCGGACATCAATCTTTGTTTGTCCGTCTTCGGTTTGATACAGTAGTATTTCTGAATTTCCCATGTTTAACCAGTAAAATATTTCACAAAAATCTTTCGTAGCTCTGTGTTGTGTTGTTTTAAATGGGCTGTTGTCCTATTTTATACCTCATTAGCGGGCACTTAAAACCCGCTGATTGTTAATTGTTTATTTTTTTGTTCTTTGACATTTTTGTAATCGCATTTTGTAAGCACCTCTCTTACAGGAGTTTTGTCGAGTAGAGATATGCTAAGGATTTGTAGAATTTCGTAGATTGAGCGGTCAACTTTCAATCTGTTACCAATTATGGCAACAAGACAGTATGCGATGATCGCACAGTACATCTGGATTTTTACAGCATTAAGAGTCGTTCCCCAAAAGGATTTTATCTTAAGATGTTGTTTCATCCACTTGAAAAAGAGCTCTACTTCCCATCGTTTTTTATACAGATAAGCGACTTCAGTAGGATCAAGGTCCATGTTGTTGGTAAGGAAAATTAGCTCCTTATCCGTTTCACAATCATAGTACTTGATTCGCCGAAGCTTTTCCGAATAGGCCCTGCTTGGGTAGTAAGATTCTAACTTGCCGATTTGATCATATTTCACGCCAGTTGTTTTGTCAACCGAATTGGAATACATCCGGTTAAATCGCATATTATCTTTTGCCCGTGTAACAAAGAAAGCTCGGTGCTGGTGAAGATGATACAGTCTCTTAAAATCGATGTAAGCTTTATCGATCACATAAAAGCTTCCAGGGTGAGAAGCAAATCTCTCATACTGTCTCTTGAAGTAAGCTGCCCAAATACCATACATAGCATTTGATTCCAACAGGTGAATGACCTTACATACTTATTTCCATTGTGTTTGCTGACAATTCTGTCAAACACCCGTCTGGGGATGAAATCTGTAAGTTGAGCGAAGATATATTTGCCTTGGTTCATGGATAATTGCTTGTTTACACGCAAAATATCCATAATTCAATTCAAATCGTCACGCTATCAAAAATCGCCACAAGTACGATTAACAAAGAATTTCAAAGAACGTTTATTAATTTTTAATGCCCACTAGTGTTTATACCTATTAGCAAAACCAGTGGGTTAATGCATTCAATTCACCCTCATTTCGCAACGTAATCTTGTCCATCTTTCAATCTTTTAAATCCTGTTCAGACATTATTCCCGGTTAAGAGGCCGGACTTGCAAATTCCGTCCAGCCGCCGCCAGCTTTGAGCATACCCGGAAGAGCGGGGTAGGCCGGGAAAGCAGGAGGGTTCATATTACTTTTTTTTCTTGCTTTTCAGTTTTTTTGTGGTATCAGTTATTTGCTCCAAAAAATGTTTTTCCACTTCCGACAATTCATTTTGTTTAAGCGCTTTATATTTCTCATATTCCGAATGTGCTTTCTGTAAAGCTTGCTTATGGCTTATTGTTCCGGCGTGGTTCAAAACATCTTTTCTTGTTAATTGCAGAAAACTATCCAATTGCTCAATCCAGTCTTTCATGTACATTGGGGTTTGGTTGAGTGCTTGAATTTCCGCTATTTCAAGATATGCTGTAACAATCCGGTTTAAGATATCCAATTCTTGTTCCGAAAGATAATTCTTTGCAATTTCCGCTTCCTGTTTTGTCGGTTTAGTACCTTTAAAACTACTAAGACCAAGATTGGGCACCGTCGAATCAACTCTTTGGTAAATTACCTCAGCAGCAGTTTGTCCGTGCGCTGCCCAGTGCATTTTATTTTGAACGGTTTTAAAAAATACCATTGACATTTCCAGCGATGGGTCGTAATCGATACTGGTTGCATAAATATCTAAAACTTTGCGCCAAAACACCTTTTCAGACGAACGAATATCCCTGATACGCGCCAGTAGTTCATCGAAATAATTCCCGCCACCTGCTTGTTTTAGCAGATCATCGTTCATTGTAAAACCTTTCACAATGTATTCCTTTAAACGTGCTGTTGCCCATTGTCGGAATTTTGTTCCCTGATGACTTTTTACCCGGTAACCAACCGAAATAATAACATCCAGGTTATAAAGCTTTACATTTTGTGTTTGTGTTTTTCCTTTAATGGCGCCATGTTGGGTGGTGTGTGCAAAATTTGCACATACCAATTCTTCGTCCAGTTCGCCTTCAATAAAAATGTTATTTATATGTTTTGTAATTACCGAACGTTCTTTCTGAAACAATTCGCCCATTTGCGCTTGCGAAAGCCAAACGGTTTCATCTTCCAGCCGAACATCAATCTTGGTTTGTCCGTCTTCGGTTTGATAGAGTAGTATTTCTGAATTTGCCATGTTTAACCAGTAAAATATTTCACAAAAATCTTTGGCAGCTCTGTGCTGTATTGGTTTAAATGAGCTGTTGCCCTATTTATACCCATTAGTCTAACCGCAGTGGTGGGGTAATGCATTCATCTCATCCTCATTTTGTAGTGTAATCTTGTCCATCTTTCAATCTTTTAAATCCTGTTCAGACATTATTCCCCAGTTAAGAGGCCGGAATTGCAAATAACCGGCCAGCCGCCGCCAGCCTTCGACATATCCCAACCGGCTCGCCTATTTCGTTGTACTTGTTGTCCGAAAATTTCAATTCTACCGAATTGCACACCGATCACAGATCGGCGCGAGCGGGTAGAATGCTTACAGCATCGTTTAACGATTGTCGTTGTATACGACGACAGCTTCCCCCTCGTTTCCGCTTCGCTCAAACGAGGGGGAGCAGGGTCTTACCGAATGCTTACATTACTGGATTGTTAATACCTGTTCGGTGGCAATTTTTATATGCACAGGCTTCATCAAGTTCTTTTTTCGTGTCGTCCAATGATGAATTTCTTCTTTGATCTTTTCATATTCTGTCGTACCCGTCTTTTGAACAACAAAATCAACGGTCGCTAAAAGTTCTAGACCGTAAGGAGATTCGAAGCCTTCAATTAACTTCAGCACTTTCTCAACTCTTTGTTTTTGTTCATCGCTGAGCTTTTCTTTGTAAAAATTTTCAACGTTGGGATAGTGTTTTTTATCGATAGAGACTAATGATCCCGGTTTGTTCTCTTCTTCCTTGAACCAAACATAATATCCGTTGAGATGTTTCAACAGATGAAGCAAACGATGAGCGTAAGGGCCATAAAATCCTTTTTCAAAATCCAAATTCAAAGGTTCTCCTAACCGTTGCAGGAAATAGGCTAATTTTTGAACAACCAACAAATTAATAGTGTATCCCAGAACCTGATATTCTTGTAGGAGGTGCAAAAGCATTGCTCTTGGAGGAGTCAACGATACATGATCCTTTTGTATCATTTTCTGATCTGAATAACCTGGCTCGTAGATCACAATATCAACATCATTGGCAATTTCATTTAAATATTTTAGCATGATTGGCTTAACATCTGACCAATTCAGTTTTCCGTTTCCACAGCCCAAAGGAGGTACAGAAACAGATTTTATGTCATTCTCTTTTATGACCTTGACCAAAGACATCATTCCATCTTGTATGTATTCAATTTTAGATGGATGTCTCCAATGCTTCTTCGTTGGGAAATTAATGACATATTTAGGTCTTATCGTTCCTGTACTGACGAGTTGAACCTTTCCGATATCGATAGATTTGTCTTTTACAGATTTCATATATTCCTCGAATACGACGGGAAAAGTTTTCTTAAATCCTAATGCGATTCCTTTGCCCATCACTCCTATTGTATTCACTGTATTGATGAGAGCTTCAGAATTCGATTCTAATATGTTTCCAACTTTAAATGATATCATGCTTTGAATTTAATAAAACCATTTGGAAATTACTACTGTCTTTATGGCAACTCTCTCTTCTTCTAAAAATTGTTGCACTTTTAGTTCAGCCGACTTATTATACGTTCCAATACCGATTATTGCTTCAACAGGAACATCTCCATGAATCAAAAATTCTGCCTGCTTTCTTCGCTTTCTATCCGGATCATTTTCCGTATCAAACCATTGGGATGCTTTCACAACTTCCCAATCGATATTTTCAAGCCCCTCCCTGGTATTAAAGGCTTGGGAAAAGCGATGGTATCCGTGCCCATCAAAATAAACGTAAGGTAGGCCCAATTCTTCTATTTTTTCATAGGATGATACAAGATAGATAATTTCCTCCTGCTTCCTTCTTTGCACTTCATTGTATCCCCGGCATATTTCATAGAGCATTGGGGATCTCATCCCAAAATAAAACGCAACATAGTTACTGAAAGTACCAAAGGGTTCAATAGGAATAGTCCTTTCCCTACGTTCTCGCTTTAATGAACTATCACCAATCCCAACATAATCCGGGTCAGCCACTACTGACGTGGGTGACGTAATTAACCCATGGCGAAGGATATACCGAAGATTATCGATATGAATGATTCTGTATAGATAGATCGAATTAGGAATTGGCATTTCATTGATAATTTTTTTGCAAAAGTACGATATTTAGGCATCTTTCCCATACCTCCCCTCTGGTTCTGCCGCCACATCCATCACCTCATTCTTTGAGTAAGCTTTGTGACCGGCCTCCTCATTAGGCTTTCAACCGGCTCACTCCCTATTCAACCAATGAACCTCCCTCTTCCATTCGGATTGAAAATCCGGCGTTAATAAGGGCCAGATGGCATATCCGGTCCGGCCGCAAACTGCCTGATTTGGTGCATATTCCGATGAGCAGGGGGAATAATCGCGGGGCGCTGCACGCAGCTCATAGCCTATTTATTATACACTGTGGTTTTATTCTCTTAATTGTTTTCTCGCAATTCTTTCTCGTGCTTCAATTAATGTTTGATGAAGTTTTTCTTCCAAAATTTTCTTCGGAGGTAGTTCTGTCCAATATTCAGCAACCATAATCCCATCTTTATGCATTTCGAGAAGTTCTATTTGTTCTTTGCTTGCAATGGCGCAGAGAATTAGTCCAATTGGTGATTTTTCACCTTCTTGTTTTTCATATTTATCCAGCCATTTTAAATACAATTCCATTTGACCTTTGTGTTTGGCTTTGAATTTGTCAATTTTAAGTTCAATTGCTACTAACCTTTTTAATTTCCGATGATAAAACAACAAATCCAGATTGAAGTCGTCTCCGTCAATTATCATCCGTTTTTGTCTTTCCACGAATGTAAATCCATTACCTAATTCTAAAATGAATAATTCGAGTTCTTTCAGAATTGCAGCCTCCAAATCATCTTCCAGATATCCATCTTTTAACTCCAAAAAGTCGAGAAAATATGGGTCTTTAAAAATTCCTTTTTCGATTTTATTACTGTCATAAATTTGGATGTTGGCATTTTCTGTTCTTTCATGAACTTTTTGTTCGATTTGCTTTCTCAATTCTCTTACACCGATTAAACTTCCATAAGCAAGATTTCCATAAAAGTCTCTTGCTCCCTGCTCTTTCAGCGGAATCAGTGCAAGAAAATGCGACCATGACAAATGTCGTGACAGCGTAACGACATTCTCAATGTCCGGATATTTTTCAGCAAATTGGATCATTCGCCGCAAATTCTTTTCTTCATAATTTTTTCCGAATCTTTCAACTAATTCTCGTGACACAGTAACGACAATTTGTTTTCCATATTCTGCTCTTTTGTTTTGTAAATTATCAGTTAAGATTCGGTTTCCTACATGCCAAAACAATACAGTCAATGAGCTATTTACATGAGAAATTACCTGTGTTTTGGTTTTTTCAATCAGAACAACCAACTCATTTAATAAATCTTGATATTCAAATTTTTCAATCGCCATTTCAATATTTTTCAGTTCACACTTACGAAGATACAGTTTTAATTTATGAACAAATCAAACAATGCAGAACCTCTTTTTTCACCATGGTGTATCCCTATTATTGAGCAGGTTATGTTGCGCACCTCTGTTTAGCGTCATTCCGGCGCAGGCCGGAATCTGTTGGCTGGTATCGCCATACCTCAAGCTGCAAAATTTACCATAGAGGAGAGAATACCATATCGGCCAAAGTCGTGGCGCCGAACAGGGAGACATCATTATAACCTCCAAACACCAGAAAAAAAGTCTGAACCAGGATTTGCAGGATGGGTTGGATGAACAGGATTATTTGCGTACGAACGAAATTACCGGGCCGGAACAATTCCCCAAAAAACCAAGGCTTGATCCTATACTGATCCTACACTCATCCTATACTCATCCTATACTCAAACTGCTTTCGACAGATACTGAGGAGCGGGTTGTGGACTTTACCAAATCAAGCTTTCAACTGGCTCCATATTAAACTAATGACCCCCTATCTCGGCCCAATAAATTTATCTCCATTAAAGTGGATCATGTGATCCGGGAAACCGACCACCCAAACTTCAGTTTCCCAGGCAAGATCAGAAGTGTGTTTTTTGAATTCTTTAAAATCAGGGAATGCTGTTACATAGATTTTACCTGCTTGGCAGTTCTTCAACATCTTTTCCATTTCCACAATCCGTTTCGGTGAAACCGGGCCATGTGAAGTGACCGCTTCTATCAGAAACAACCATTTTTTCTTTTTGTCGTAAAGGACTACATCTGGCAACTTACTATGTTCGTCAATCGGTATCCCCAGCTTTTCCAAACCGTTTTTATCCATGTAAAGGTCTTTCTTGGCAGTATCTCCGACATATAATAAGTCACTGCCGGGAGCAAAGCGTGGAGAAAATTCTTCAATGATGGCAATCTGAACTTCATTGTGCTTGCCTGGAGAAAATGTCAGTTCTGTACCGTCTTTCAACTTCAATGGAATTTTTTGCAATTCCCTTTTCTTGTTGTATTTGTCTCTCAACAAGCCTACATTTTCTTTGAAGTACTTGATCTCTTTATTCCAGTTTCTGGTGTTAAACGATTTAATGACCTTAAGTGCTTCCGGTGATAAACGATAATGGTTGTCTTTACTGTTGGTTGGCAACCCGGGGTTTTCCGGATTGTGGTTTACAATTCCAGCGTGGACAAATTGATGAAGCGTTTGCCTGCGAAATGTTTCCCGTGAGTTTTCAGCATACGGTTTGTTGTAATGCTCAGCAATAAAGCGCATGACACCTTCGTATTTGGCATTTTCTTTATTGCCAACCACAGACATACTGACTGACTTGGCCGTGCTCCATTTGTCTTTTTCTTTCAGGTTGCACAAGGCAAGTAGTGTTAATGCAGAACGGTCGTTTTGCTGTCTTTTCGGAAGTCCCATTGCTTCCAAAATCTGTTTTGCTTCTTCAATTTTATTCATATACTGTAAGCTGGTTCAAAATATTCAGTTACAATCCGGTTTGTATTCTCAGCTGAAAAATCGTTGGACAAGATAATTGTATCGCCGATTTCCCGGATGGTATCCTGTGGAGGTAATGACATCTCTCTTAACTCTGTGGCACTCACATTAACATTGCCATTAAAGATCCTGAAATACACATCAAATAAGCTGCTGTTAAGTAATGCACAAAGCCCCACAACTTCATTTCTTTCAAGGTGTCCTTTAGGACGATAGATATAATTCACCTTGTTTTCAACTCCCACATAATCCGATTTAATAAAGTTGCAGAAGTAAGGGGCTGCAATCAATCGGTTTTTGTCATCCTTGCTACTGAAACGTCTCAATAGGACGTAATTTTTGTTGGGAATAAGGAGTGGCACGGACTTTTCCTCAATGTTTATGTATTGCTCTTTTTTGGGCTTAACTATTGGCCATTCCAATATCATCTGTTTCACATTGTGTAACCAGAAAAGTGGAGCTAATTGCACCGTCCCGTTTTCAAAACTATCTCTTAGGTAATCCCTTGCCCTAAAAGCCACTACAGGACCGGTTGAAATCTTGATATTGTATTTGGCTAAATTGCCTGTCCAGTTTTTGAAAATTTCCAATACCGCTTCGTCATAGTCGGTTGTTGGCAGATAGAGGATTTTCTCATTTGAATCCAGATCTATAATGTCTTTTTTCGGGAAAATCTTCACCAACGGGGTTTTTAAGTCTTTCAGCCCGCCTGAAGAAGAAATGGTTACTTGTGACTCAGGCTTGGGTCTTTTGGTTCCCTTAATGATAACCGTTTCCTGCAATACTTTATCCCTGCTAAACGTGTCTTTTCGGGAAATAAACAGATGGACCTTATCTAAATCGATATGCTTGAAGAAATATTCCCGGAAGATTTTGAAATACCCACCTGCTGCATAGCTGCGTGGCGTAATGAAAATGAGTTCTCCATTTTCCTTGAGTAATGTTGCTGACAATGCCATAAAGATGGCATAAATGTTAGGGTGCCCATTCACCACAACTTTAGCCGCTATTGCTCGTTTGTCGTCAATGGAAAGTTTAAAGTAGGGTGGATTAGAAATAACAATATCAAATGGCTCAACCGGTTTGGAAAATAAATTGCCTGTTTCTTTAAAACAGTCTGCATTGTGAAGAATGAAATCTTCTGTGTAAAGTTTGGTTTTAATCTCTATTCCTTTTTCCGCCCCCCATTTTTCCAAATAGCTGAGAGATTGTTCTGAAACAGGAATGAGTTCAGTGTCCGTTTCATAAGCAACCAACTCAACGGTTCTCAGTTTCTTGTCCGAGCTAACAAGCTGCTCAACCAAAGTACATGATAAAATCGCGGAACCACAACCCGGGTCAAGAATGCGGACAGAATTTTCTTCAAACTCAGAATAAGAGGCCATTAAGGAGGCAATTTCAACAGGAGTAAAAAATTGGCCATTTTCTTTCTTATGCTGTTGGCTAACCGAAGAAGCGTAGGCCACGCCTAAGCGATCAGCAAAATGGCTCGGCAATTCTTGTTCCAGGGGTTGTATGGAATTTCTATTTCCCATTTTGGTTTTTGGTCATGTATTTAATTTTCTTTTCCGCCACTTTTAGTACGTCAGTTGCTAAATCTTCATCTTTCAGGTCGTGCAGCACCCGGTCGCTCAGATAATTGATAAGCAACTCTTTCTCGTCCACTTTGAAAATCTTGGCAATCCGAATGATCTGCTCTTTTGAAGCTTTCCGTTCACCGCGTTCTATCTTGCTTAAGATGGATTGGTCAATGTCCAGTTCAGCCGCAACTTTTCGCAAAGGCAATCCTTGGTCTTCTCGCAGCTTTCTTATTTGTTCTCCTATTGACAGCATCTGTTTAGATTCAATTAATTTGGACTTAATCTGTCCAAAAATACTAAATCATTTTCCATTTACACGGATAATCCTTAGTAAAGTTATTAACACGAACGTGTTGGCGGGCAGGCCGGAATCGCCATGCGGTAACTACCAACAACAGGACATGATAACTACCCACAACCAGACACGGAAACAACCTAAGATAAGACACGGAAACTACCGACGGCGGGATACGCTAACTACCAGTAACAGGACACGATAACTAGTTAATCCTTATGAACTAATATTTACTGGAGATAATTGTTTTTCTCTAATGATTATTTCCAGTAAAATTTTAAGCCAAAGAACTTCTTCTTTGATTTTCCGAAGTAATCCTTTGAAGTTGAAGCCTGCGGCGGCCAGGTTGGCATTAATGGAATTACCAGCAATTCCTTTCAGATAATTTTTGATCATTCGGTTTCCATATTTTGTGTGCCCAATAACGGGTTCAACTGTAGCCCTTGATTTACACTTCTTACGCATTGTATTGTTGGTATAAGGCTGCCTCGAAGAAGGTGGCCTTGGTGTGACAATAATTGTATCACGAACCATCTTTTTACCTTTGTATCCTCGATCCACGATCGCATTCTTAAATTTTATTTTGCAGACCTTTTCAATGTTTTCCAGAGCTGGTTCAAGTGTTGATGTATCATTAGGGTTTCCATTAAAATTTTTGATTCCAACGATGATGTTGATCTTTGGTACAACTGCAAAAGAAACTTTTGAGCCAAATTCAAATTTCTTGTGAGCTTTGCCTTTTGCAATGCATGCTGTTTCTGGTTCGTGTAAGCTGTAAATTTTATTACTGTCATTTTTCCTTTGAGTGACAATCTTGTTGCAGTTTTGCAAGACCTCTTCATATTGTTCCAAAGCATCCTGATCCAGCTTTCGTTCCAACTCCCGAACCAACCGTCCTGCAATAGTTCGTAGTTTGCGTAAAGCAGCAGCCGCTTCTTTTTTCCGTTTTGGATGATGTGCAAAGCGTTGCTTTAATAAGAGTTTTTTCATAGTGCTTTTGTAGCTCTGACGCTGTTCTACGCCTTCTGCTTTAGCAATCTTATTACATCGTTTAATTACTTTTATCAGAAGTTTTGCATCAGTTGGGTAGGTGATATTTTTCTCTTGAGCGGTTGTGTCAATCAGCACATCATTGGTGCTTCTAATCTCGTCCC
Organism: Sunxiuqinia sp.; assembly: GCF_055140945.1. Taxonomy (NCBI): domain Bacteria; kingdom Pseudomonadati; phylum Bacteroidota; class Bacteroidia; order Marinilabiliales; family Prolixibacteraceae; genus Sunxiuqinia; species Sunxiuqinia sp. The sequence continues at coordinate 34,001 of NZ_JBSQYS010000033.1, read as the reverse complement.
TTCTAGTTTGAATGGAAGCCTCTAATATTTTTTCTGCTCCTTCTTCTCCAATGCGTTTGCGGAAATGAACCATGTCGGATGGATCACACGGCGCTTCCCACTGAAACTCTGCTTCGCCACAAAAGTATTGGAAGTAAGGGTTCTGAACCCATTGCGCCATGACCGTTTCATCTCCTAAGTTGTAGATCCTTTTTAACAACAGTAAGCCGACCATCGTTCGTATAGGCACCCCAGGCTGCCCTGTATGAGAGTAGAGTGGGCTGAAGCTTTCTTCAAAATATTGCCAATCAATACGATGTGCTAATATTGCCAGTTCGTGCTTAGGATTAATGATGTCTTTGAGTATGGAGCGGAATAAATTTCTTTGATCCTGATTAGGCAATTTTCCTTTCATAATTTCTGCAAGGTTTTTCCCTAATTTACTAATAACCTTGCAATTAAACACCTTAAAATCACGGATTTTATTCACACTACCTGTTGATAACCAGTGATTTATTTTGTTTTTAAGGATCGACTAACTATCGGTAGCAATGAGGGAAATGCAAATTATCGATAAAACGGTGCACATGCCCTGCCCACACCAGCCGCTAACTGCCTGCTTTAGTGCATATCCCGATGAGCCGGTAACCGCTTTACTTATCTCTAAGACCGCGCGAAGTCTCGATTTTGACAGTATGTACCGCTTTCTCGATGCCTCATCGGAAGGTTCGCTTTCGCTCATCTCTTTTATCCATACCTGACCAGTAATATTCTGGCCTTTTCTGTTTTCGCTTCACACACTGCAATCACTTACAATGCATTAAAACAGTAGTTTGGAGCCCGCTCCTGTAAGCCGACTCCGGTGGGTCGCCCCGCCGTTGCAGAGTTCCACCATCTTATTTGCAGTTACGAAAAGAGTAACCTTTTCTCACAGCACACCGCGCGGCAGCAGGGGCAGTCTACTCGATTATAACCAGTATTTTATTTTTCATAAATCATCTGTGTCAAAAACGGTTATGTTTGCAAGTTGTGCTTTGTTTTGGAAATTTATATCTGACGAAACAAATATTACATTATCACTTGGTCTAGAAATTTGAAGTTCAAGAGCATTTGCAATAATCCTATCATCATTATTAGTAGAATCAAGCCAACTTAAAGTCTTATTAAAGTTAGGCTCAGTTGCTATCATTTTGACTGTAATAGTTTTGTCAACAGTTACACCTTCTAAAACATCACCTTGTTTACGATATCCTTTTAATCTTTTAATTACTGAAATTACTTTTTTTCGAAAGTCTTCATTTCTATGTGTAATTTTTAATTTGTCAAGTTCAGAAAGGACAGTTGGTAGTACTACGAAATCAAAATCATTTGAAATTGATATAGCTCTGTAAGTACTTGGTTCAGGGAACTGAATTAATGAATTAGTGTCTGGAACTATTATAGTCCTTTTGTTTTGCTCTACAAACAAATTCAAATAGTTTTTTAAAATTGTTGTTTCGTTTCTGAATCTTTTTTTTCCTCCTTCAATCGAACTTGGAGCTTTGATTTGTTGAATGAGATTCAATATTTGAATATTTGATTTTTTAATATTCTTTAAAGTCTGTGGATTGGCTTTATCTAATAATAGTTCAAAATTTTGATAGAATTTTAAATATTTGTCCTTTGCTTTAATTTGATTTTTCTCATCTCTTTTTTCCCAATGATTTACTTCTGCTCCTAAAATGTAGTAACCATTATTTGAAGCATTAGGATCATGAAAATAAATTGAAGAATTATCTAGCATCTCGTCAACAATTGGTTCAATGTCTTCAATTTGTTCAATCAATTTGTCGATATAGGATGTGTCTTTTTTCATATTGGTTACAACGTTCTAGTATTTTATCCACTGTTCAGATAAACTGCTGTTAAATTTAGAAATAAAATTGAAATGATTTGTGATTACGAAAGCTTGCCAATCAAATTCCGACACGCCTGGGTAATGAGTCATTCATTACGAGGGTAACGAGGTCTTCATTACGAAGGTAACGAAGCGTTCACTACCCGGGTAATGAGGTCTTCACCATTAGGCTAATGAACCGTTCATCATTAGGCTACAGTACCATCCCGCATTAGGCTGCAGGGATATCCCGCATAAGCGTGCAACCGACTCCATATTAAATCAATGAACGTTCCCTCTCCCATTCGGATTGAAAATCCGGCGTTAATAAGGTGCGGATGGCATATCCAGTCCAGCCTCAAACCGCCTGCCTTGGTGCATATTCCGATGAGCCGGGGATTTTGATTATCTGCTTAGCATTTTATGCGTCGTTCTATGCTTCCTATACGAATGCTTATTTGCCGCTTAAACCAAAAGGGACATTAGTCCCTTTTGGATAGATTTCATTCCTTCATTTATTCAAAGGTTAATAACCTTTGGATATCTTAATGACGAGCACAATCACTTCTTCGTGCTAGAATTTTTTGAAGGTTTCAACTTACTTGTATTCCCTGGCGTGTTTTTATTGTCACGACGTCTTTGGTCAAGTTTTCCAGTTGACTCTGCTTTTGGTTTTGGTCCTGGTTTTAATCCCATAATATTCTAATATTTAAGTTAATAATATACAAATATAATATATCTATTAAGTAATACTTGTCGCTTTTAGTAATGATTTCGTCTAAAGTTTTAATTATTTCTGGGTTGCTATTTCTTGGTCGTTATAGTGCTTTTTTTGTCGTGTGAAATTTTCTTCGCTTATTGCTAACGTTCTAGTATTTTATCCATTGTTCAGGTAAAATGCTGTTAAATTTAAAAATTAAATTTGAATGAGTTGTGGTTGGGAAAAAGCAAATTGGAATAATGGATAAAACATAGTTGGACGGAGCCCCGTCGCCGCTATGGAAAACCCCCGGAAAGCCAACCGATTTTTAAAAATGCAGTGAAATCATGCTTTTTTGTGAGCTGTGCCAGGCCGGAAGCTTGCAGCAAGTTTCAAAAGTGTCGTTGCAAACGGCTGCCAGCTCACCCCTCGTTTCCGCTTCGCTCAAGGGGTAGGCCGGTTTACCATCAGATGCACTTGTCGCACAATTTGCGATAACTGAAATGGAACGTTACTTTTCGCAAGGAACATTTCTTAGCGTAACCTTGTCCATCCATCTTATAATCTTCTAAATCCTGTTCAGACATTCTCACCAGTTAAGAGTCCGGAATTGCAAATTCCGGCCAGCCGCACGCCTGCTTTGTGCATACCCGGAAGAGCGGGGCTATTTAATTAAGTCTTTAAAATCCATTCTTGTATAAATTCCAGGACTTGCGTGCGAACCAAAATCCATTTCTATTTTAACAAATATGATTAAGTCATTTTCTGTCAATGTGAATACTGTTTCTCCGAGATAGCAATATGCTCCTGTTGTGCCCATTTGTTCTGTCAAGAATTCGTCATTAACAATCTGAATCTTAATTGTGTCCGATTGTATATCAAGATATTCAATTTTAGGCTGTACATTCCTTTTATTCAAAACCTCAATTAGTTTATTTGGTGATTTCCCTAACGAGTCAATTAATCTTCCTTTTATTAAAAACTCTTTATTGTTTATTGTGTCATAGTCTGATTTCCAATAAAAGTCAGAAAGACTGTCATTATTAATTTGATAATATTCTTCACATTCATTCAGTTCATAATTCCATCGACCACCTCTATCAAGACAAGAGTCAATTTCGAAAAAACGATCAATCCATTTTGTCCCCAAAACCAGTGCAATTACGCCTCCAATTATCAATAACCATATTATCAGCTTTTTATTCATTACACTGTCATTTTAAATGCACGCTAACGTTCCAGCGTATTATCCATTGTTCAGGTAAACTGCAGTTAAATTTAAAAATAAAATTGAAATGATTTGTGGTTGGTGAAAAGCCGGTTACTATTTGTTTTTTTAAACGCAAAGACAAAAAGAGGTCACCCCCCCGGGTCACGCTCTGCGCCAGCGTTTGTCGTCATTCCGGCGCAGGTATTGTTTGAACAACCCGCTGCGGTATGCCGACCCGAGCGGGTGTTTGAAACGAGGCGTGCAAACCACCTCCATATTAAATCAATGAACGTTCCCTCTCCCATGCGGATTGAAAATCCGGCATTATTAAGGTGCGGATGACATATCCGCACCAGCCGCTAACTGCCTGCTTTAGTGCATATCCCGATGAGCCGGGTCGTATGCTTTCAGCATACTTTAACGATCGCCGTTGCAAACGGCTAGCAGCTCGCCCCTCCTCACCGCTACGCTAAGACAAGGGGCAGGCCGGGGGAGCAGGGGAATAGCATTAGGCTGTTTCATATTCTACATTAATAACATCTAATTTATCTTTGTCATCTTGATTAATCTCAGGAATACTAATGAGCAGCCTATTCATTGCCCTACTACAACCAACATAGTAAATCCGACAATCATCCTCTATATCGTCAATGTGATTCTGCCCATCAAGTATATAGTTCCTAAATTCATTTATGGTTTCGAAATGAACAAGAGTGTTTTCAAATTCAGTTCCTTTTGCACTGTGGATTGTTCTTACTTGGTCATCGGATTTAGTGTCTACTTTTACATAAGGAAGAATTTCATTTAGGCTATGATTTTCATAAAATGTTTTGGCATTCCCTCGGCTTAAATTACTCCCAATACTAAAACCATATTCAGCTAACACTTCAGTTCTTAATTCTAAATAAAATTCTGCAATGGTTTTAGTTCTATTTATATCACTTTGTAATGAGTCGATTATTTTAATCGCAAGCCTTCTTAGGCTTAGTTTTAAAACGGAAGTACCACTTGCTCTCCGTAAAGACTTATAAATTTCATTTAAAGCATTTTTTAAATGACCTTTTCTATGAAATCTAATGCTCATTAATAAAGAGTGTATAAACCTTACTCTTTGCGGATTTGTATCATTCGAATACAAGTCATTTAAGAGGTTCGTATTAGCTACACCTATTTGATTGTTTATTTCAGAAACGGTAGTGTTTTTTCTAGTCAGAATATAAAGTGGTGAATCGGGGAAATTTCCCTCATACCAAACTTTTGCATCCTGAATTTTTCCAACCAATACTTTAATCGAAACCCCATCAGGTTGCCCCTGACCATATTCTTGATTGATGTCGGGTCTAAGTAAATTAAGGAAATCAATAATACGTTTAGTTGAACGGTGATTATTATTCAATTTAAATTCAGAAATTTCACCTTGTTTAAAATCAATAAAATCAGCTCGTTTAGCACCTGTAAACTTATATATTGATTGTGCAACGTCCCCAACGATTCCTACTTTTGTGTGTTGTTCAGTAATCTTTTCAATAAGCCATGTTTGTATTTCGGTTGTATCTTGAAACTCATCAATAAAAATATATGGGAACTTTGACCTAATAAATTCTGCAACCCTTGGTGAACGGGACAAAATGAGATAAGAAAAATACAATACATCTTCGTGATGCATTATTCCGTCTTTCCAGTATTTTGATTTATAAACCCATAATTCACCATTTGATTTTGCAATCCTAGCGCCACGATTTTGCCTAATAATTAAATTTATTTCACCATTCTCAAACACATAATCAAGACTTGATAATTCAGCAATTACTTTTGGTTTGTTTTGAGGCCAATTGTATGAATTATAGCTTTTACCATTTAATTGTTCTATTGACCTTATCCACCTTCTAAACCTATCTCCATGAACTATGTGCTCATCATGGCCATCCAAGCTAGATGTTTCAAATAAGAGTTCGCCAGTGTCATTCTTTTCAATTAAATAAGAAAATGGTTTGACGATATTACGATATAGAAAACTGTGAATAGTTGATATATCAAATCGACTTTTGTCGCATTTTAATCGATTCAAGATTTCTTCTGCAGCGACATTTGTATATGTGATACAAGCTATTTTGCCTGTTTTGTTTAATCTGTTAGATTCAAACAGCACACGCTCTAAGTGAGAAATTAGCCATCTTGTCTTACCTGCACCAGGGCCAGCGAAGACTTTAAAGTGAGTCTCAATATCACTTAGGGTTGATATATGTGGCAACGAATTAATATCAGGCATCTTTCTTTATAATTTCGGTTAATGCATCAGCAATATAGGTTGGTACATTAAAATCAAGCTTTTCACCACCTTCTTTGATGAAATTATCTCTTAATTTTTTTTCAAAATAGAATGCATGTTGTCCTTTAGCGTCAGATACAATTTTGTAGTAAATTGCAGCAATTAATGCCTTTTTCTTTTCTGTTTCATCTCCCCATGTACAATTCGATATGCTTTCTAAGATTCTATTTTCGTTTAAATTATCTATTTCAAGTTTTGCTTTATATACTTCTATTATGACATTCAAATTGTCTTCATATTTTGAGATTATTGCTGTATAATTTGCAGGAGTATGTGCGCTGTTTTGACTAGGAAAAGCATTTGTAATGAGCAGTGAAGACTTGGGATTTTCCTTACATAATTCATACTCCAATGTTTTACCAGTCCCATTTGGTGGATGGAATACAAATATATTAGCATACTTATCCTCGAACTTTTCTTTTAAATCTGTAACATGTGTAGAAAGCGATTTGCTGTTTGCTGAGCCATCTAATTCAAAAGGAAAAGCTGAAACCCATTTGTTTCCTTTTCTAATTGTGGGGTCTGCATCAGTTATACATACCACTTTTTTATTTATAGCATAAGGGCTAACTGACTTATCATATGCATATAATTTAAGGAAATGCTTGAATGTCCTACTATCTACGCTTATAATTCCAACATGTTCATTTACAAGAGAGTCTTCAATTCCTAAATATTGTGCAAAACTTGGAATCAATAATTGTTCTGCTAATCCTTCTACAAATACAATTCTATCAGCAAAAAGCATATTAGATTTCGTAGCATCTAAAAACCTCTGAACATATATTTTTGAATCATTATCTTCTTTTGAATCAGAAAACACTTTGCCTGGGTAACCAACAGCTAAGTTTCCATCTATATTATCATATAAACAAACAATGCTCTCAAGATTTATAGCAGAGGTAATATGGGTAGAATGCGAGGTTATAAAGATTTGCCGAGCTTGTTCATTTGTATTTAGAAATTTGAGGAATTTTGATTGCATTGAAGGATGCAAATGAGCTTCTGGTTCTTCTATTGCAAGAATTGGAAAAACTTTAGCGTTATCACCCATATAATTAGATGATTCCATTTGCATTTTTGCAAGAATTAGAGCTATGAACAATAAATTATTGTAACCTAATCCATTGTTTTTAATCGGTATTTTAAACCCGTTTTTTTCAACTATCAATCTTAATGCAAATAGTAGTTCCTGCTCTGTTATTTCAGCATCAAATTGCGGTTCACCGCCTTTGTCTGCACCTGTTTCGCTTGAGTATTGAAGTATTTTCTCCCTATCTATACGTCTAATTAATATTTCTAGCAATTCCCTTGACTTTTCACTAAAATCCTCTTCTCGTTTCCTTAATTCCGAAATTTCGTCTTCAGTTAGGTATTCAAATCCTTGTCCTTTAGTTAGGTCATAATCAAGAAAATAATTTAACACATCTCTAAGCAATGTGTTATTCCCATAAAACATCTGCCTTTCGGCATCTCTAATTGCATTAAGAAATTGAAAGTCAAACCTATCAAGATTTTCAGAATCCGCTTTTTCCTGTTTTGTGGGATTTCCTCCATAAATTCGAGAAACATATTTTTGAAAAAATTTCTTACTAATGAGTCTAAGACATTTCTCTTGGTCATAACCATTTTCATCTCTACATCCTGCAATTAGGTTTTTATATTCTTCATGGTTTTTTGTTGGTAACTCAAAAATATATGTTAGTTGCGCTATATATTCTGGATATTCTTTAATTAACCAGTCATAAACAACATTTTTATCATCAGGCTCATCATTACGCTCTTTTATAAAAACCGATATTTCTATAGAGGGTGGTTCTGCATAATCAAGATTAGTTTTACAAAAATCATCAATTGAAGGCTTTTCTTTTAAATCTCTATCTAATACTAGTTGAAGAGCCTTAATTAGATTTGTTTTACCTGAATTATTATGTCCAATTACAACATTTAATCCATGGTTGAATTCAATGTCTAAATTTTTGAAGTTCCTATAATTCTTAATTTTTATTTCTGATACATACATATTTTCAGTTTATCGGTTTGAGGGCAAAAAAATAGCTCTTTTGTAAGCTGAAGCATCAGCTTGTGTGTTGGGGCTTACAAATGTGCTATTTGTGCGTTGGTTTTTCATCATTTTGTCTTTGTCGATTCGGTCTCATTGCATGAACGCAAACGTTCAAACGTTTGTGTATAATCCATCTGTATCTTATTTCTTTATTATCTTAACTAACCTTTCCCAAATCCGGAAAGGTTAAACACTTATTCCGCTGTGCCTTAACATCCCATAAATCTTTGTGCTGTTCATTTCCGGAGAGTATTCAGGTGTCGTTTGCATTGTTAGTTTATTATTTGGTGCCAGAAAGTTACAATAATTCTGAACAAAAACTCGTCGATAATAAAAAATATTGATAAACTGTTTTTTTGAAGGTTTTGCGGACGGAGTCTGCCAGGTCGAGCGGTAATAAAGTGAATAATTTAACTCGTATTCTTGAAATCGTTGCACGGCACGGTTTGTTATCGCGCCACCAAATGGAGGTTTTCCATTCAGCAAATAGTTAATCTTCACCTATTTTTTTTTGAAATTGAATATAGAGTGGAATGAAAATAAGGTAGTATGGCTGATGAGCACGTGGGATTGGATAGATACGAGAAGCCCTAGATCCCTATCATCTTGAAAAACTCGTAAAGTTTTAAATTTCTTGCTTCACAAATCCTCACTATCGTTATTAAAGCTATTTGATAATCCTCATCAATTCTTATTCGACGAACAGTTTTTTCATCGATAGAATGTTCTTTCGCAAAAAGACTGTTATTGTTAGTCGGAATTACCCAGTTGTCTCGGATGAATTTAACAATTTTTCTATTTGCATCTTTCATACAAGCAAATAAAGCCGATATAAGCTAAAATAATTCGGACTGAAATCCGAATTATCAAATATTTGTTTATCTTTGTTCATGATTGTATTGTAATTATATATTTTTGCGAACGCTTCATTAATATTATAAAGCATTCGCACTTGATGTCTCAAATCGAAAACTGGTAATTTTCAACGGAGGAGACGAATAAGTAAAGATGCTCACGTCATATTTAGCGATATTGGCGTGGGCCTGCTTATCCTCCACGGTATACCAGTACCTCGATTTGGTAAGTCAGGTCCACGCCTTTTTTATGGCCACGCCTGAACTTACCGGTTTTGGCACGCGGCTTTGCCGCCTCCCCATCACACGAGACACAAAACAGTTTTTAACCCCAAAACGAATGTATTATGCCTCGTTTTAAACGCTTTTTATTTCCCCGACATGCCCCGTAAACTCAGGGGCAGCAGCATCAATGCCCCCCGTCTGTAAACCTTCAGGGTTTTCCGAAACCCTGGGGGTTTTGGGGAAACACCAACCTTCGGTTAAACACACAAAATTGTAAAAGTATGAATGCTATTTTCTGCTTCATGGGCTTGCCATGCCTATTTCTAACCGGAAGGGACGAATGTACGAAGGTACGAACGCGCGAAGTCACGATGTCACGAGGGTACGAGGGCGCGAACTCACGAACTCACGAGGTGACAAATTCATTAGTCCAATAACAAATCCTTTGTGACTTGGTGTCTTTGTGTTTAATCTGGATTACTGCCTTTTACGAAGATTATACAATTTATAACCAAACAATTTAACACATGAAAAAAATAACCAAAACCCAATCGGGTATTTACATGGTCGCCTTGTGCGTGTGCTTGTTCCTGCTAACTGGCCCGGGCCTGCCTGTACGGGCTGGTGGACAGCCGGTTTTCCCTGCGGGGGATTCCGGCTTGTTCCCGGAAGGGTTCCAGCAAGAACCCCTTACCATTATCGGCAAGGTAACCGATACTTCCGGTGAACCCTTGCCGGGCGTCAGCATCGCCATTAAAGGAACCTTCATCGGCACCATAACCGGTGCCGATGGAACCTATGTATTAAAAAACGCCCCGGAAGGCGCTGTGCTTTCCTTTTCCTTTGTCGGGTTTAAAACCCGGGAAGTCCTCCTTGATGGACAAACGCAATTGGATGTCCAACTAGCCGAAGACATCACCGCCCTCTCGGAAGTAACTATTAATGCGGGTTATTACACCGTCAAAGATCGCGAGCGCACCGGCAGCATTGCCCGGGTCAGGGCCAAAGAGCTGGAAAACCAACCGGTAAGCAATGTGCTCTCCTCGGTACAGGGCCGTATGGCCGGGGTGAACATTACCCAGGGCAGCGGAGTTCCCGGCGGTGGCTACTCGATCCAGATTCGCGGCACCAACAGCCTGCGCCGGGCGGGGAATTACCCCATGTATATTATTGACGGGGTGCCGGTCAGTGCTGATACGCCGGCTCCGTTATCTGGTGGCATTCTGCCCTATACCGAAATCAGCCCGCTGAGCGCCATTAACCCCAATGACATTGAGAGCATCGAGATCCTGAAGGATGCCGATGCCACGGCTATCTATGGTTCGCGCGGCGCCAACGGGGTCATCCTGGTCACCACCAAAAAAGGAAAGGCAGGCCGTAAAACCGCGTTTAGCATCAACAGCAGCTACGGAATCAGCCGGGTGGCCAACCAGATGGAACTGATGAACACGGAGCAATACCTGGACATGCGCCGGCAGGCTTATATTAACGACGGGCTAACCAATTACCCGGCCAACGCCTATGATGTGAACGGCACCTGGGATGAAACCCGTTATACCGACTGGCAGGACGAACTGATTGGCGGAACAGCAGTCAACACCAACGTGCAACTCTCACTGAGCGGGGGCAGCGAAAACACCAGCTTTTTAATCAGTGGAAGCCATAACGAACAAACAACGGTATTCTCTGACGATTTCCGGTACAAAACCGATCATGTATCGGGGAACCTGAGCCATCGCTCTGACGACAAGCGGCTGACGCTAAACGTTTCCGCGCAGTTTTCAGCCCAATCCAATAACCTGGTTGAAACAGACATCACCAGCCAGGCCCTCCGGTTGAGCCCCAATGCCCCGGCATTGTACAACGAAGACGGCAGCCTGAACTGGGAAAACAACACCTTTACCAATCCCGTGGCGGCTTACGAAAGCACCTATTTCAACGAGAATAAAACCGGCAATTCCAACCTGCACCTGAGCTACCAATTGTTGCCTTCCGTAGCTGTCAAGTTCAACGGGGGCATGAGCCACCAGGTTTTTGAAGAACTTGTCCTTCGTCCCCATACCATCTACAACCCGGCCTATGGGATTACCCCGGCCAGTTCGAATGCATCTAAAAACCGGAGCCACCGGTTTTCCTACCTGGCCGAACCCCAGTTGCAGTATAGCCATACGTTTAACGACCATCAGCTGGATGTGCTGGTCGGGGGCACTTACCAGCAAACGACAACTTCAAGCTTGCGCCTGTCCGGTGTTGGTTTTGAAACCAATGCCCTGATCACCAATATGGCGGCCGCAAAACGGGTGACGGTGGCACAGGACCAGGAGACCGAATACAAATATGCCGCGGTGTTCGGGCGGATCAACTACCAGTATAAAAGCCGGTATATCCTGAACCTGACCGGCCGCCGGGACGGTTCCAGCCGCTTCGGGCCCGACAAGCGTTTTGCCAATTTCGGGGCCGTGGGCGCCGCCTGGCTGTTCAGTGAAGAAAACTTCCTTGCCGGCAGCTCCTGGCTGAGCTTCGGCAAACTCAGGGGAAGCTATGGGGTGACCGGCAGCGACCTGATTGGCGACTACCAGCACCTGGACACCTACACGGTAAGCAGCACCAGCTATGGCGGCAGTACCAGCCTGTACCCCTCGCGGCTACACAACCCGTACTTTAGCTGGGAAAAAACAAGCAAGCTGGAAGTGGCTTTGGAACTGGGCTTCCTGGATGACCGGGTGCAGTTGCATACCGCCTGGTACCGCAACCGTTCAGGCAACCAGTTGGTGGGCATCCCGCTGCCGGGCACCACGGGCTTTAGCAGCATCCAGGCCAACCTGCCCGCCACGGTGGAAAACAAGGGGCTGGAACTGGAGCTGAACACCACGCCAATCAGCGGCAGACACTTTCGCTGGAGCAGCAATTTCAACATCAGCTTCCCGGAAAACAAGCTGGTGGAATTTCCCGGGCTGGAAGGCTCTACCTATGCCAACCAATACGTGGTGGGCTACCCGACTTCCATTGTGAAGGTTTACAACTACGAAGGCATCGACCCTGAAACCGGCCGTTATGTATTTACAGATTATAATACCGACGGCGTTATTTCTTCGCCCAACGACAACCAGGTGATTGAAGAAGTGGGGACCAACTTTTTTGGCGGCTGGTCGAACCAGTTCACTTATAAGCAATGGGAGTTTTCGTTTTTGTTCCAGTTTGTCAACCAACGGCAGCAGAACTACAACGCGCTGCTGCCCAACCCCGGGGTGATGTATAACCAACCGGTGGAGTTGCTGGATGTGTGGTCTGAAGACAACCCGGACGGGCGGTACATGCCATACACGACAGGCGCCCATCCGGCGATCTACCAGTTACTGGGCTATTTCCGGGGCAGTACCGCTACCATTGGCGACGCCTCGTTTATCCGGCTAAAAAATGTCCAGCTCGGCTACCGGTTGCCTGTCAACGGCTATTTGCAGGATGTCCGATTCTACGTGCAGGGCCAAAACCTGCTGACGATAACGGATTATTTTGGCGTGGACCCGGAGTTTGTTTTAACCGGTTATTTGCCGCCATTGAAGACATGGGCTTTCGGGGTGCAGTTGAACTTTTAAAAACAAAAAACATGAAAAAACGATATCTCTTTTTCTTCCTCGGGGCGCTGTTACTGGCTTCCTGCGAGGAGTTGGTGGAAGTGGATGATCCCACGAACCAACTGGGCACCGCACAGGTTTTTGAAGATGCCGGGACTGCCAATGCGGCTTTGGCCGGTTTGTATGCCGCCTTGCGCGACCAGTCTGTTGTCTCCGGCGCCGGGTATTATACCCTGAGCACGCTGGCCGGTTCTTATGCCGACAACCTGGAATGCCATAACCACGACCAGAACGGGACCTGGGATTTGTATCAAAACCAGCAACTGGAAACCAATACGTACATCGCGAGTGTATGGAAGACGGCTTACCAGCAAATTTACTATGCCAATGCCATTATTTACGGGACGCAGCACTCAACGGCTTTGTCAGATGGGGATAAAAACCGTATTACCGGAGAAGCGCTGCTTATGCGTTCGCTGATCTACTTTTACCTGCAACAGCTATTTGGCGATATTCCTTACACCACCAGCCTGGACTATGAACACAACCGCAGCTTAAGCAAAACAGAAGCTTCTGCCGTATTGGAGCAACTGGAGATGGATGTAAAAGAAGCCGCCACCCTGCTGGAAGACAACTACCGCAACGCCGAACGCATTTACCCCAACCGTAAGGCAGCCGAACTGTTGCTGTCCCGCATTTATTTGCTTCAGGAAGAATGGGCCCTGGCAGGGCAAACAGCCGAAAGTATCCTGCAATCGCCCCTATACCAGTTTCAGCCCGATCTGGACGAAGTATTTCATAAAAGCGGAACCCATATTCTCTGGCAACTCAAACCGCAAAACAGCGGGGATGCCACCCGGGAAGCTTCTTTTTATTATTTTACAGGTGCCGCGCCCCATGCTTATGCCCTGGCCGAAGATTTGGTTGGCTCCTTTGCCGGGGATGACCTGCGCAAGCAGGCGTGGATGACTCCGGTCAGTTTTAACGACGATTCCTGGTACCGGCCGTTTAAATACAAGAATAACGCAAATGGAACCAATACCAATGAATACTCCATCGTATTCCGTCTCGAAGAGGTGTATTTTATCCTGGCTGAAGCTTTGGCTAAACAAAACCGCGTAGATGAGGCTTTGCCTTATTTGAATGCGACCCGCGAACGGGCCGGGCTGGACGCCTTGGGTTCTTTGTCCGCGGAGGATTTTATTACGGAACTGCTGGCCGAAAAGCGCCACGAATTCTTCGCCGAGTCCGGGCACCGCTTTTTTGATCTGAAACGCCTGGGTCGTCTGGATGAACTAAGCGCCGTAAAACCCAATTGGGAAGATGATGACCAGCTATGGCCCTTACCCCAAAACGAGTTGCTCATGAACCCAAACCTTAACCCGCAAAACCCCGGCTATTAACGATGAGATCCTTCTATTCCTTGTTGGTGTTGTTATTCCTGTGCCTGCTGCTTGCGGCAGGCCGGGAATTAACAGCGCAAAACCAAGCCCCCAGCCCGCAGGGGGGCCTTGCTGAACCCTCGCACAACCTGACCGCCCCACTCCTGTCTGAGGACGGGAACTGGATGACCATACGCAAACAAAGTTGGATTCCTGTCTGGGATCAAAGTGACCTGGACAAGGACACCGTCCTGTTTTTTGACCTTCGAAAATCCGGCAAACCCAAACTGGCAGGATACCGGAAAAAGGTCCGGAATATGGCTTTTGTCGGGAATACCCATCTGTTGTTATCCAACGATCTGCAAACGGAATTACTGAACCTCCGGGAACAAACAAGCCGCTATTTTACTGCCGTGAAACGAATGCAGGCGCTAAAAAGCAATAACCAATTTGTGCTGCATTATAACAAGGAAAAAAACAACCGGCTTGACCTTAGGGAATCGAACGGAACACTGATCAATACCCTGGAGCATGTAAGCCAGTTCTACCTTACCGGAAATGGAAACATCTACGCGGTCACTGAAAACCCGGAACCTGTTTTTGATGTTTTCCGGCTCAACGACAAAACAACAGAAAAGGTGTACACAACGTCCCAAAGAATTACTTCACTGGAAGTCGATGCCCACCAGCAAGGGATGATGGTCCACCAGCAAAACCCGGAAGGTTCGTCCCCTGAAGTACTGTACCTGGACTTCAATACAAAAACCGCCTGGTCCTTAAACGAGATAACGTCCATGCCATTTCAGCGGGCCTTTACTGATGTGATCAGCGAAGGGAGTATTTATTTTTTACGACTGTGGGTACACCAGCCGAAAGATGACACTTCTCCGGTTGACATCTGGTATGGGAACGATAACCGGTTGGAAGAGAAATTTCTTCCGTCTACCCGGGAGGTCTATTGTATCTGGGAACCGAAAAACAAAAAGCTTCAACCGTTGGGAAACAAGCAGCTCACCAAAAGCGCCAACATCGGGAATGAACGTTTTTTCCTGAGCCTTGACCCTTATCTGCTAGAGGATTATACCCGGGAAAAGGCACCGCTGAAAATCTGCCGCTACAACCGGATAAGTGATACTTACACGGTGATTGATACCATCTCCTCCCGGTTATATATTTCCCCCAATGGTCACTATGCCCTGTACTTTAAAAACAACACCTGGCAGGTTTACCACATCCCATCCGGCACCGCAGAGACGGTTGGTGGTGGCCAGCTGAAAACTCCATATTTTACGGCTGATGGCAAAACGGTGCTGTTTGACGGCGATGGCGGGCTGTGGCGTTATAACCCGGAGCAAAAAGAACTTGTCCAATGGAACAGTTTCGAAGGATATCAAACAACAATCCTGAACGGAACTTCACGCACGACCTTGCGGGGGTTTAATTTCTCTGAAAGAACAGTCAGCCCGGATAAGCCTTTGGTGATTAAGCTGTATGAGCCGTTGGAAAACAGGAGCACTTACATCTTATGGAAAGATGGCCAGTATAAGACAATTGTATCCCCGACGGCCAAACGCATCCAATCCCTGAACTACAACCCGGCGTTTACCTGTTTTTCCTGGTTGGAAGAGGATTACAACCTGCCGCCCCGGTTGGTTTATAAAGCGATGGGCAAACCGGAAC
This sequence comes from Sunxiuqinia sp., assembly GCF_055140945.1. Lineage (NCBI taxonomy): Bacteria > Pseudomonadati > Bacteroidota > Bacteroidia > Marinilabiliales > Prolixibacteraceae > Sunxiuqinia > Sunxiuqinia sp. The sequence continues at coordinate 18,126 of NZ_JBSQYS010000033.1, read as the reverse complement.
GGGTGCTGTACCAAAGCAACCGGCAAGACACGGCCATCTTGTCCCTCAAACAGGAGATCATCTCCTATACCAACAGCGACAGCATTCCTTTGAAAGGTATTTTGTATTATCCGTTGAACTTTGATCATTCAAAACAATATCCCATGGTCGTGCATATTTACGAAAAACAAAACCAGGCGCGCAACCGCTACCTCTATCCTTCCTATTACGAAGGTCTGGGTTTTAACATCCGGCTGCTGCTTGAAAACGGGTATTTTGTGTATTTGCCGGATATCCTGATACAGGGAAAAGCGGGACCGGGCATCGATGCTTTGGATTGTGTGAACCATGCCCTGGATGCTTTGGCAGGCAACCCCGTGATTGACCAACACCGGTTCGGCCTGATCGGGCACTCTTTTGGGGGCTATGAAACCAGTTACATTGCTACGCGTTCCAGCCGCTTTGCTGCTTATGTCTCCGGCTCCGGCCACAGCGATATCATTTGGGCTTCCCATGCCTTTAATTATAACTTTCGTTTTCCTGATCATGTGCGGATTGAAGCCAACAACTACAGACTGGGAAAGCCTTTCTCCTCGGATAAAGGCCTGTATTTTAAAAACAACCCGGTTTATCATGCAGAGAAAGTGAATGCACCTGTGCTGCTGTGGTCAGGACTGGAAGATCAGAATGTGACCAGCGATCACTCCATGGCCTTTTACAACGCGTTGCGCAGGAACAGAAAAGAGGTGATCGCGCTGTTTTATAAAAAAGAGGGACATGGTTTGCAACAGCCGCAGAATCAATTTGACCTGACCACCCGGATTCTGGACTGGTTTAATTATTTCTTAAAGGGGGAAGAAACGGAAACCGGGTGGATTGAAAAAGGGATAAAAAGGGAGGGCGCCCCGTAGAACGCCCTCCCTAACTGCTAAGGCATTACCGGTTCGAACAGTAAAGCTCCGCAACTGGTACCATCAAGCTGTCGCAGGTTGTGACTGGTACTGGTTGCAGGGTCTGTCCATGTACAGATATTGCCTGGCTCAGTGCTGCACGCTTTCGGCGATTCGACACATTGGCTGGTAGCGCTGTCGATATAATACCCGGTTTCCAAGGCATCATCCGAACTTTTTGCGCTATGGCTTGCCAAAGCGGCGCCAACTCCCATCAATACAATGGCAGCCGGCAGATAGATACTTCTTAACTTTTTCATAATCAGAAAAAATTAATTTATTGCCTACTCTGTTCAAGGTTTTCGGCTTCCCCTGTTTTGAAATGCCGCGCCACCGCCTGCGCAAAACGGTAACGCACGATTTCACTTCCGGACAAAACAAACACGTGTTTATCCGTGGCAAATAGCCGAGACAGCTTGTTTTTCCCGCGGCCATGTACATAAAAGCTGCCTAGGTATTCCTGTTTTCCGGTCAGGTACATATCGACAACAGTTGCCCGCTTCCACTGCTCGCGCGATTCGAATTTGCCCATGAGCATGGATGCGTTAAACAATATTTGTCCGTGTACCGCCTGCGTTTTATTAACCTGCAATGGGGGCGCATCCATTTTGTGCCTCCCGTCGGAGAGTGCACGCACCTGTACCTGCGCCCGGGAGGTGGTATCAATGGTATGCAGTTTCCGCAACAGGTTCAGCTCCCGGTCCATCACCAGGAACTGGTTGCGGTAGGTATAGACGTAAATAAGTTCCCCGGCCACATCGTCCCGCAGCAACTGCCCGTCGGTGTCGAACATGCCGTCCAACTGCTTTTCCAGCAGCGTTTCATTCAGGCTTACTTTCGGGTTTTGGTGGAGATGAAGCCGCCCCAATACCTGCGATTTGCTTTGGCTGCTTTGGGCCCGGAAAACGAAGTTCAGGGAATCGGTCACCTGCAATTGGGAGAAATAGCAATCTTCCAGACTGATGGTGCGGGCAAGCGAATCGCCCAGCTGCCCCCGGTAAATCACCGGCACCGTGCCATCATACAAATAAAAATGGGGAGGCTTTACCTGTGCCTGGATAAAGCGAAAGGGGTGCCCGGTATTGTCCAAACGGATTTTAATGGACTTTTTTGTCGTTAATGCGGTGTCTACGATCGTAAGGATCAAAGGGGCGGTGGTGTTTCCCAGGTAAATCTGTCCGTCGGCCATTCCGGCAAAATAATACGAATTGGCTCCCAGATCCAGGGATTTTTCATCCCGGATGGGGTGTTGCCCGAACCGGCGGATAAAATTGTTTTCCTGTTTAATGATGTATTCGGACGATAAAAAGAGCCCCACAACTATGCCCGCCGCTGCCAGGGAGGGTAGTACGCTTTTAAACAGCACTACGCCGGCGTGAGTGCCTTTGGCTTTTTCGGCCAGCACAATCGCCACCACGGCCAGCGCGGCAAAAGCCAAATTAAAAACCAGGTGCTCGGTCCATCCCAACTGTTCGATGATACCGCCGCACGAGCAGGGAACAAAATCGCTGAAATTTAAAATCAGGTAGATATAAACCGTAAAGCTTACCATTAAAAAGAAGGAAGCATACAGCCCGGCAAGGCGCGTGGCTTTAAAACACAACAGCAGCACCAGCAGCAGTTCCAGGGCAATCACAGCCGGGGCGATCAACCCGGCATAGGCGCTCAACAAGGGCGACTGGGCCAGCTGCACCCGGAAGTTTTCAAAATCCAGCAGCTTACTGACAGAAGCATGCACGAATAGCAGGATGTACAGGTAACTGGCTGTCCGGATAATTACGGAGCGGTATTTTGGCAGGGACTTTTCCATGGGTTTACTTTTTCAATTTGAGTTTCGGTAGAATAATAGCTTCAAGCTACAAGCTTCAAGCTTCAAGCATCAAGTGTTCAGTCTTAGAATTCAGTCAGTATGCAGGGACAAAGGCTGCAAGCATCCAACATCTAGAATCCAGCATCCAGCGCAGTTCCAAAGTTAGACAAGCGCTTGCTCTTTCTACTGAACCTAAATCAAGAAACACCTGAATATCAGTTAAGAAATGACTTATCCTATGATAAGAATTTATTTATCCTTTGGTAAGAATGAAGCTGCTCAAAGGACCGTGATCCCGGAAGAAATCATGATTGATAAAACGAGGAACTATGAATAAAGACATATACACGGTTAAAGATGCAATCACGGGAAAATAACCTGGCTGCTTAAAACCAGCCATGTCAGGGATGCCCATGCTGTTGCAGCATCCGGCTGAGCGTTTGAGGAGTAACATTCAAATAAGAAGCGATGATTGCCTTGGATACCTTTAATTCGATACCTGGGTGTGTGTCCACCAGGCGCCGGTAACGCTCCCAGGCCGTAGTGCCCACAAGCTCGCGCACCCGTTGCGCATGATAATAGGCGTACTGGAGGGAAATGCATCGGCTGAAAACCTCTGCCTCCGGAAAAGCTTTGTACACATCCTGCAACTGCCTGTATGAGATGGAGATGAGTAGGCTGCCACGCATCACCTCGATATTGACATCCGAAACCTTTCGCTGAAAAAAGCTGACCGGGTCACAGACAATGCTCTGTTCCTTCCAAATAATACCAGTCAGCTCCCGCCCGGCCTTTTTGTCGAAATAAAAACCCCGGGCGATGCCTCGCTCTACAAAATACAGGTAGTCGGAAACATGACCGGCGTTTAACAGCAAATAGCGGTGACGATGTTCCGTGACCGTCAACCGCTCATCAAGGGCTGCGATCAACTCATCAACATATGTTTTGTCAGTGAGTTTTTTGGGCAAGGGCCGCAATTGAAAAACGACATCGTACAGGCTGTGTTTTTTCATCTGATCGTATTTAAAACTTCCAATAGCATCCGATGGAACTCACCATCCGCCAGCTGGCGAATGATCCTTCTCCCGAACTGTCACGGCAAGTCGCTTTTGGAGACTTTCATATGCTTGTTTCATGCCTAAATTAATTATATCAACACCTCAGCCACAACCGAGATCTTATCATCGCTTTTCCAGAGTTGACCGGCTTATATCGACCAGGACGGTATAATTGATGGCCTCCAGCCGGATACCAAACCGTGTTCTTCCATTCTGCTGAATCAGTACGCCTTCATACCCGGCTAAAGGTCCGGATACGATCCTGACGGGTTCCCCTTTGGTGAATGTCGTTTCAACGGTGATCGTTTTATCCATTCCCAACATGCGCTTGACTCCTGCGATATCCTGACTGGAAATCGTAGCTGGTTTCCCATCACTGGAAACACAGGTCGCCACTCTGGGTTGGCATCTGATATTGTACAGTTCATGCGCATAGGTGTATACGAACAGGTAATTGGGGAACAGCGGCAATGTGATCCTCTTCTTCTGCCGGTTTTTCCAAACCCTCAGCGAACGGACGGTTGGAAAAAATACTTCATAACTGAGACTCCGGAGAAGTTTATAGACCAATTTTTCTGAACGGGGACGCAGGTAAAAGATAAACCACTTCATTTCACCAGCATGGTAACGGCTACCCGGAAGAAATCGGCCCTTTTTCGGCTTGATCATCCATCTTCTGCTCATCGTTAAGATTTTTGTGTCCCAAACTCTTCTCCGAATCCAACAGTATCTTCACGGTGATATCAAAGGATTGACCCCTGATTTTTATTACTACAGGTGGGTGTTAAGCTTCCTTTAAAAAGGAATCAATTTAACAAAACTCAATGAAAAAAGACCCACCAAAGGTTGGTCACTTAGCAAAAGCCAGTTCTTAAAATGTCCATTTGCAAAACATACCACATGTACGGTTTTCAAATTTATGAAATAAAATTACATAAACAAATAAAAAAATGAATAGCGATTAAATTTAATTCTTATATACAGACCTTTTTGTTTTCATGTTTTTTCAATTTTCGATAGCGGATCAATTCTCCAATCCGGATACTTCTACTATGGCAAACACCACTCAATGAATACTAAACTTATCGTTCTTTACGCATAAAAGTTTTCCGAATCCATCAGAAAATCAAGCTTTTTACGTAAGTTTGTAATCTATAGATCAATGCTGTTATGACTACAAAAGACCGAATTATTGAAGAAGCTTTCAAATTGTTTTTAAATCACAACTACGAAAAAGTAAGTATCTCGGATTTGGAAGAAGCGGTTGGTAAAACAAGAGGTGCGATATTCTACTTTTTCAAAAACAAGGAAGAGATATTCATCGCCGTTATTGACACCTACATCATTAAAAAGCAGGATCCTGATGAAAAATTTGTCTTCTCAGAAGATCTTACTTTGGAGCAGTTTATCTACCGGTATGTCAAGGGGATAAACACCACCATGTCCAGGATGTTGTCCCTGTCTGTGGTTAATATCTACAAGCAGTATTTCTCTTTATACATACAGGCTTCACGCATCTATCCCAATTTTTCCGAGATCATGACCCAGCATTCGATTGTCGAAATCAATCTTTGGGAAAAAGTAATCAGCCGGGCCATCCAAACCAAAGAAATAAAGAAGGTAGATCCCAGGCATTATGCTGTCCTTTTTCGGAGTTGCTTTCTGGGGCTTGCCTTCGACCGGTGCCTGTCCTACGGGCTGGATACGGAAGAATTGCTCACACTCTACAAGGACCTCTACAACCAATTGAGACTAAAATCTTAGCTGACTTTCTTGCACGCGTATGTAAAACTTATTATTTTTACATACCAATCAGTATAAATTAATCCCATGAAAGTAGAAGTTTTTATTACCTCAGTCAATAAATTCTTACCCAACGCTCCTGTTTCCAACGATGATATGGAACGCTATCTTGGCCTGATCAATGGAAAGCCATCCCGGGTAAAACGTATCGTATTAAAGCAAAATGGCATTCGATCCCGGTATTATGCGTTGGATGAAAATCAAAAGATTACACACACGAACGCAGAATTGGCGTTTCGTTCAATCACAAAACTTTTCCCTGATGAAAAGATACCCGATGATTTGGATGTTCTGGCTTGCGCCACCGGCAACCCAGACCAGCTGCTACCTTCGCATGCCTCTATGGTTCACGGGCTGATGAAAAACAAACCGATGGAAATCTATTCCTGCGCAGGCGTCTGTTTGACCTGTCTGCAAGCGCTGAAAGTGAGCTTTATGAGTATTGCTTCAGGGCTTTCAAAAAAAGCCGTCTGTTCAACTTCAGAATTGGCTTCCCCTACGCTACAGTCCAAAAATTATGAAGAAGAGTACGAACACTGCGCCCAGGTGGGAGAAGATCCCTACATGGCTTTTGAAAAAGGTTTCCTGCGATTCATGTTAAGTGACGGAAGCAGTTCTGTTTTGCTGTCAGACCAGAAAAACCAAACGGGTTTGTCTTTCAAAATTGAATGGATTGAAATGACCTCCTACGCCAATGAGCTTCCAACCTGCATGTTTATGGGTGCCGAGCTCAGGGGTGATGGCGAACTGAAAAGCTGGAAGGAATTTGAAAGTCCGGAGCTGATCAACCGCTCCGTATTTACGGTCAAGCAGGATATTCGGTTACTAAAGCCCAATATTATTCGTTACTGGGTCGACCATCTCGAGCAATGCCTGCAAAAACACGGGGTAGACAGTTCCGAGATAGACTATGTCATCCCCCACGTGTCCTCCATGTTTTTCTATGGCAAGTTAGCCGAAGAAATCGAAGCCAGGGGAATCGATCTGGGCATAGAAAAATGGTTCACCAACCTCACTGAAATTGGAAACATCGCCTCCGCATCTATCTTCGCTGCTCTCAATGACCTATACAAATCCGGCCGACTGAAAGTGAATGACAAGATTCTACTTTTGGTGCCCGAAAGTGGGCGGTTTTCTTATGGGACAGTACTGTTGACGGTGGTGTAGATTAGCCTCTTGCCTTAGTAATCCATATGCCCGCTGTGTTGTCCATGTTTACATTGCTGAAAAGTTCTCATTCGTCCATTAAGGCCAACTACCATGCTGTTAAAACACAAGTTTTACGTATCCAATTTATAGCCGGAGATACTGTAACTGCACGGTATAACCAGCTCTTTTAATGGTAAAAATTAAAAGCCCTCCAGACCGAAAGGCCTTTTTTCAAGTTGAATTGAAGCCATATCACTAATTTATGAAGTGATAGTTAATCGCAACGTTAAAATTACCCATTTTGGCAACAGTCAGGTTTTGTAATCTGTATGAAATATCTAAATTTGTGTTTGTAACATTCATTGGCCATCAATTAAAATCAAAGTAAAATGATCAGTGAATAATACGGTGAGTTCTAAGAAACAGATTGGATTAAGGTGCAGATATACAACAACTTGCTGACTAAGGTTCGAATCCGCCAGAGACCTCTTACAGAAAACGAATCCTTCTATTGATCAATTGATTATGGAAGGATTTTTCTTTTGGGGTAAGTAATGAGTTGCTCAATGCGGATCACGGATCGGATCACCCGTAAAAACCGGTGGATTTTCTAAATATTTACTAAAAGAAAAACCGAACACTGTTAAAGTGTTCGGTTCTAGATGATTGTGTTCTTTTAAGGTGGTGCCACCTGGAATCGAACCAGGGACACACGGATTTTCAGTCCGTTGCTCTACCAACTGAGCTATGGCACCTTTTGCGTTTAGCGGTGGCAAATATAAGGCAAAATATTTAACTACAAAACAATTTTTCAGCGATAAAGACTAAAAAAATTAACCTTCGTTCAGAACCTTTTCTTTTTCATTGATTTATCAATTGAAAATCCGGTTACGTTTTCTACTTTTGCACTCCAAATTTAAGCGAACGTGAAAATAAATACCCATATATTTCCCAATGGTATTCGGTTGATTCACCAACAAGTTGAATCTCCCGCTGCTCATTTTGGCATCATTTTAAATACCGGCTCCCGGGATGAACTAACAAAAGAACAGGGAATCGCCCATTTTATTGAACATGTCATTTTTAAGGGAACGAAGAAACGCAAAGCGTACCACATCATCAGCCGGATTGAAGATGTTGGCGGTGAGATAAATGCCTACACCTCGAAAGAAGAGACAGCGGTTTATGCTTCATTTTTGAACAAATATTACGACCGCAGCATGGAGCTTATTAGTGACATCATTACGAACAGCACCTTTCCAGCTAAAGAACTGGAGCGCGAAAAAGAAGTTGTACTCGAAGAAATCAACTCGTACAAAGACAGCCCAAGTGAATTAATTTTTGACGATTTTGATGAATTACTATTTGACGGACATCCTATTGCCCGCAATATCCTGGGAACTCCCAAGCACGTCAAATCATTTAAACAGGAAGACATCTTTCGCTTTTTGCAGAACAACTACCACACCGATGAAATGGTTTTAGCTTCGGTGGGCAATATTTCGTTTGAAAAGTTCCTGGCATTAGCTGAGAAATATTTCGCTGAAATCCCTACACGCTTGCGCCAAGACAAAAGACTACTTTTTGACCATTACACTCCGGCCGTAAAACAAGTAAAACGCGACACGTTTCAAACCCACTGTGTGATTGGGAATATTGCCTATGATGCGCAAGACGAAAAACGCATGGGCATGGTTTTACTCAATAACATATTAGGAGGGCAATCGATGAATTCACGATTAAACCTGACCTTACGTGAGCGCCATGGAATGGCTTACAACGTTGAATCGAGCTATACAGCTTATTCCGACACCGGCCAGTTTAATGTTTACTTTGGAACCGAACACGAAAACTTAGATCGGGCACTAAAGCTGGTAAACAGAGAGTTTCGTTTGCTGAAGAACAAAAAGCTGGGAACGCTGCAGTTAAGCAAAGCCAAAAGGCAACTGATTGGCCAAATTGCCTTATCGAGCGAAAACCGTGATGATTTGATGCTTACACTCGGGAAAAGCTTTTTACTGTATAATAAAGTGGACAGCCTGCCAAAAATCTATGAAAAGATTGAAGCCATTACTGAAGCACAGCTTTGGGAGATTGCCAATGAAATTTTTGATGAAAACCGTTTAAGTATCCTAACTTACGAATAATGGAAATCGATCTTGAATTGGAAAAATATATTCTGGCTCACATTGATGAGGAAGACCCGGTACTAACAGAGCTGGAACGCGACACCTTCTTGAACGTACTCCAACCACGCATGCTATCCGGACATCTACAGGGGACAATCCTGAACATGTTTAGTCTGATGCTTCAACCCAAACGAATATTGGAAATCGGCACTTTTACCGGCTACTCGGCTATTTGTCTGGCAAAAGGCCTAGCCGAAGGGGGTCAACTACATACCATCGAAATCAATGATGAGTTGGAAAGCATGGCTTTGAGGTACTTTCAAAAAGCCGGGCTGGCGACTAAAATCATCCAACATATTGGCGATGCGGAGATCGTGATTCCATCGCTTAACGAACAATTTGATTTGGTATTTATTGATGGTGATAAACGGGAATATTCCGGCTATTTTGATTTGGTAATCGGTAAAGTACCTTCGGGAGGACTGATCATTGCCGACAATATTTTATGGAATGGAAAAGTTACGGAACAACCAGATCCAAATGATCAGCAGACGATTGGCATTCTTGAGTTCAACCAAAAAGTAAAGAATGACCCACGAGTTAGCCAAACCATCATTCCGTTGCGAGATGGACTATTGCTGATTCGGAAAAACTAATCCAAACACCTGACTAAATATCTTTAATGGTTGTCCGCTTATTTACCCATCTACTCTTTTATGGCTGTCAAGTTTTGTCATCAAGGTCATTCCATTGAAACTTATCGTTTCAAAACAACTTAATGACTATTGAATGACTTTTAATGACATGAGGTAAACATACGGATATTCTCTCTTAACAACAAGACTATTAAGACATCGTTCGTAGCGACTGAATAAAGTACTTTTTGGCTTTTGCTGATTTCACATTGGCTCCGGGACCATTGATACAACCTCCTTCACAAGCCATGACTTCGTAAAACTGAGAATGGTTTTTTCCCTTCGCCATCAATTGAAGTTGCTTGACAGCCTTTTTGTCAATGCCATCAATCTGTTCGTACGAAAAGTCTGCCACCTGCTTCTCGGCTAAAACAGCCTTCAGAACTCCCCCACTCTGCGCGAAACCGCGAGATTCAAGCGTGTAGCTATCCAACTTGGCAGCATCCATTTTATCGGGATGAATTTCCATGCCTTCCATGATAGCATCCAACTCCTCAAAACTCAACACAAAATCCACAGAGCCTAAATCACGAGCTTCCTTTCGTTTAGCTACACAAGGTCCTACAAAAACCAGTTTTGCTTCCGGATACTTTTCACGCAACTCTTCAGCAGTATAAGCCATTGGCGAAGGAGTGTGCGACACATGAGCTTCCAATTCTGGAACGTGTTTGCGAACCGTCTCAACATACGACGGACAGCAAGAAGTGGTCATAAACGATTCATTTCGCTCCAGCTTTTCTTTCAATTCCTCGGCCTCATGACGAGCCGTCTTCTCGGCTCCACGTGCAACTTCAACCACTTCGCTAAAGCCAATTTCCTGAATAGCGGCCAACACTTGTCCCGGTGCTTCCTGATACTGGGCCATAATAGCCGGAGCAACCATGGCAATAACCTGTTGCTTTTGCTCAATCGCCTTCAACACATCAACAATGGCCGACAATTCGAAAATGGCACCAAAAGGACAAGCTGTGATACACTTTCCACAATAGATGCACTTATCCTCGTCAATTTGCTCTATACCATTTTCATTTTTACTGATGGCACCAACCGGACAGGCTTCTTCGCAAGGAATAGGAATATAAACAATGGCATGGTAAGGACAAGCTTTTTGACAGAGACCACAGTTTACGCATTCATCTGCTTTAATCTCCGTTTGACCTGTTGGAGTGAAGCGAATCGCATTCTTTGGACAATTCATGACGCATGGACTTGCCACACAACCGCGGCATAAATTGGTTACCACGTAATTTGCCTGAACACATGAGGTACAGGCTTCATCAACAACCGTTAAAATATTATCTGATAGTTTTTCACGCGACAACGCTTTCTCTGCGTAGTTATTTAATCGGTATGAATCGATATCTCCCTCCGGAACTTCAAAGCCCAAAAGCGGTAGCATTTTATAGCGGGTAATTGCACGCTCTTTATAAATACAGCAGCGCCCACGGGCTTCCCGGCTTTTCGGATACAGCTCCACCGGCATCTCATCGATTTTGGAACTTAACTCATTCTGTTTAAACAATTTTACCAATCTGGCCATCAATTCGTGCCGAATGATCATTACATTGTTTATATACGCCATGTCCTTCGTTTTTAATGCAGACCGCAAATGTAGATATTTTTTATGCTGTAGAACATGATCGATACATTTCATTCACTTAAATTCAGAATTTATTCAGATTCTAAATAGTGAATAAACAAACCCGATAAAAACTTCCATAAACTCAACGAATATTAAGGCTGCCTTCGAGCGTCCAACGGTAAGCGGTAAGAAATAGAATATTCCCATTTTGAGGGATCAAATTTCTTGCCATTTGAGAGGAGCTGCACACCTTTAATTACACCTACAGTGCCAAGTGCAGCAAATGGAACACCTAATAATACAGAAACTAAACACCAAACAGCAATCGCCGAATAAAGTTTTCATAATTGAATTTATTCTCATGACCAAAAGGCAAGAAACAAAAAAGGATGGCATCTTTCAAGAAGATGTCATCCTTTTATCACGATTCAAAATATCATTTTATCGAACAAATACCTCAATTATTCCAATCGAAGTTTTTCATTAAATCACAACATTGATAATCTTCTTGGGAACATAAATCACTTTCTTGGGTGTTTTGCCGTCCAACCATTTCTGAGCCAGTTCATGCTCCAACACTGATTTTTCAACCTCATTCCGAGGCATATCCAGTGACAACTCGATTTTGAAACGCATTTTACCATTGAATGAAACCGGATACTCGTGGCTATCTTCCACCAACAAACTTTCGTCGGCAACAGGCCATGGCTCGTATGCCAATGTTTCTTTGTTGCCATACATACTCCAAAGCTCTTCGGCCAGGTGTGGGGCGTATGGCGCCAAAATAGTTGCAAAAGTTTCCGCTGTTGCTTTGGTCACTTTGCCTTTTTTAATGGCCAGGTTGTTGAAAACCATCAAAGCAGAAATACCGGTATTGAATTTCAGGTTCTCAATATCGTCGCCCACCTTAATAATGGTTTGCTGCAATAATTTCAGGACTTCCTTGTCCTCTTCACCATCCACAATATGATCAGGATTTGCAAAGAAACGATGGGCACGGCTTAGAAATCCAAACACCCCTTTTACACCATTTTCAGCCCACGGTTTGGTGTCATCCAGCGGCCCCATAAACATCTCGTATAGTCGAAGAGCATCAGCTCCATATTTCTCAACCACATCATCCGGATTGATAACGTTTTTCAACGACTTGGACATTTTAGCTACAATCTGCCTCAATTCTTCTCCGGTTTCAGTATGAAAATACTGCCCTTCCTTTTCTTCTACCAAGTCTGAAGTAACTTTAGCTCCGGTTTGTGTTTCGTATGCAAAAGCCAAAATCATTCCCTGATTAAACAGTTTTTTGAAGGGCTCATCAGTGGAAACCACACCTAAATCAAACAGTACTTTGTGCCAAAAACGAGAGTACAATAAGTGAAGTACGGCATGCTCGGCACCTCCAATATACAAGTCAACAGGCATCCAGTAATTTTCCAGTTTCGGATCAAAAATCTGCTCATCATTTTTTGGATCGATGTAGCGTAAAAAATACCAACACGAACCTGCCCATTGAGGCATGGTATTGGTTTCGCGTCGACCTTTCCGGCCATTTTTATCCTCCACGGTTAGCCAGTCTCCGGCATTTGCCAACGGTGACTCACCGCCATCTCCGGGTTCAAATTTTTCCATGTCGGGCAAAGTTACCGGCAGGTCATCCTCTACAACGGTTACCTCTCCATCTTCCCAGTGAATAACGGGGAATGGCTCACCCCAATAACGCTGACGGCTAAACAGCCAATCGCGCAATTTGAAATTGGTCGTAGCACTTCCAATACCTTTCTCTTCAAGCCAGCTGGTTACTTTCGCAATACCATCCTTTTTGCTCAATCCATTAATATCAAGCCCGGTTTTGTCGCTCGATGAATTAACGTAAGCACCATCTTCGGTCCAACAAGCTTTACCTGCCAATACCTTTTCGCGTGTTTCCTCTTCAGCATCTTTCGGATCGAGAATGCAGGTAACAGGAATGTCAAATTTCTCTGCAAATTCAAAGTCACGCGTATCGTGTGCCGGAACAGCCATTATGGCTCCGGTTCCATAGCCCATCAATACATAGTCGGCTACCCAAATCGGCACTTGTGTTCCGGTTACCGGATTAATTGCATAACGCCCGGTAAATACGCCTGTTTTTTCTTTAGCCAACTCAGTTCGGTCTAAGTCCGATTTTAACGAAGCGGCCTGTGAATATTTTTTAACTTCTTCTTTTTTCTCATCAACAACCAACGCATCCAACATCGAATGCTCGGGAGAAACCACCATGTACGTTGCTCCAAATAAGGTGTCCGGACGAGTGGTATAAACACGTAAGCTTTCTGCCAATCCCTCAACAGCAAAATCAACCTCTGCTCCGATTGATTTTCCGATCCAGTTTTTCTGCATGTCTTTTACACCTTCAGGCCAATCTAAATCATCCAGTCCTTCAAGCAAACGCTGTGCATAGTGCGGAATACGAAGCAACCATTGTTTCAGGTTTTTGCGAATCACTTTGTTTCCACATTTCTCATGCGAACCATCAGTTAAAACTTCCTCGTTGGCACAAACCGTTTTACAGTTTTCGCACCACCAAACCTGCGCGTTGTCGTAATATGCCAAACGTTTTTTACCTATGTATTCTTTTACCGCAGCATCTCCTTCAGCTTTCACTTCTTCAGGAATTGGCAGTTCACCAATTGGCCGACCTTTTCCTTGCTCGTAATCAAACCAGGTGTTGTACAGTTTTGTAAAAATCCACTGTGTCCACTTGAAGTATTTGGGGTCCGTTGTATTAATCTCACGATCCCAATCATAACTCAAGCCCAGTGTTTTAATCTGTCGACGGAAATTGTCACAGTTTTTCTGCGTAGTAACTGCCGGGTGTGTTCCTGTTTGAATGGCATACTGTTCAGCCGGTAATCCAAAAGCATCCCACCCCATCGGGTGAAGCACATTAAAACCTTTCATCCGCTTGTAACGGCTGATAATATCGGTGGCTGTATAGCCCTCAGGATGTCCCACATGCAATCCTGCTCCAGATGGATAGGGAAACATGTCGAGAATATAATATTTAGGTTTTGTAAGATCGTTTGGAGTTTTGAAGGTTTTATTTTCCTCCCAGTAGGCTTGCCATTTTGGCTCAATGTCCCCGAATTTGTATTCCATCGTATTGACTGATTAAAAGCATTTTCAATTGAGGCGCAAAGATAGAAAAAAGTGCGGAGAGTTCATGATTAATAGGAAACCCGTATTGGAAGTGAAAAATTTGGGGTTGATAACAGAACATCCCTTCAGGTTTGTCTGGAAATGAAAATAGGATGTTCGAAATAATTTCGGACATCCTATTTGTATCAGTAATTATCTTTTCTTACAAAACAGAATCAACGGCTACAAAAGGCAAGTCGAAAGCATCGGAAACACCTTTGTAAACCACTTTACCTTCCACAACGTTTAGTCCTTTGCGCAACGGACCGTTTTCTTTACACGCTAGTTTCCAGCCTTTATTGGCCAGCTCAATAGCATTTGGCAGGGTTGCATTGGTCAACGCAAGAGTTGATGTGCGCGGAACAGCTCCCGGCATATTTGCCACACAGTAGTGAATCACATCGTCAATCACAAAGTTTGGATTGTCGTGCGTTGTTGGCGTGGTCGTTTCGAAACAGCCCCCCTGATCAACAGCTACATCAACCATTACCGTCCCTGGACGCATTGTTGGCAGCATGTCTCGGGTAATCAGTTTTGGCGCTTTTGTTCCAGGAATCAAAACTGCTCCAATTATCAAAATGTGTGACTGTACCATTTCGCGAATATTAAACTCGTTACTCATCATGGTTTTCACATTCGCCGGCATAATATCATCCAGGTAACGAAGACGTTTTAAACTAACATCCATAATGGTTACATCAGCGCCCAAACCGGCAGCCATCTTGGCCGCTTCGGTACCAACAATCCCTCCGCCAATAATTAGCACTTTAGCTGGGGTAACCCCGGGAACTCCGCCAAGCAGAACTCCATATCCACCATAGGTTTTCTCTAAATACTTGGCCCCTTCCTGTACCGACATGCGACCGGCCACTTCCGACATGGGGATCAACAAAGGCAACGAGCGATCGTCCAACTCTACGGTTTCATATGCCAAACAAACTGCTTCACGCTCAATCATCGCCTGTGTTAAGGTTTCTGAAGATGCAAAATGGAAATAAGTATAAAGAATCTGCCCTTTTCGAATCAGCTTATACTCGGGTTCAATCGGCTCTTTCACCTTAATAATCATCTCAGCGACAGCATAAACTTCTTCAATGGTTGGAAGTAGCTTAGCTCCTGCAAACATATAATCCTCATCAGTAAAACCACTGCCCATACCAGCCAAAGCCTGAACATAGACTTCATGCCCGTTTTTGACCATTTCAGCGGTTCCGGCAGGAGTGAGCGCGACTCTATTCTCGTTATTCTTAATCTCTTTGGGTACTCCAACTATCATCTTATTGTTATTTAAATATGAATTTCTAATAAATCAAAAGTAGGCCATTGCTATTCTCTAAAGTATGACAAAAAACAAGAAAATATACATTCCTACTTCCTTGCTTTCAAAAAATTACAGCGAATTAATAGTCTTTCATGAGAAGCTATCAAAATCGAAGTCATTCCGAATAAAAAACATCAAATTACTGCAAAAAAGTTTGTTTTTATTTAAGATTGTTAATCGTATCTTTGCCGACTTAGCGAAACTATTTTACAACATGCCAACAACATCAATACGAGGAAATAAAATGCCTGACTCCCCTATCAGAAAGCTTGTTCCGCTGTCTGATAAAGCCAAAGAACTTGGGCGCAAGGTGTATCATTTAAATATTGGTCAGCCCGATCTGGAAACTCCCCAAAGAGCATTGGACGCCATTCGGAATATTGATCGAAAAATTCTGGAGTATAGTCCCAGTGAAGGAATTTTAACATTAAGGCAAAAGTTGGCGAATTACTATCACAAGTTTAGCATCTATGTTGATGTAGAGGATATTATTATCACAACTGGTGGAAGCGAAGCAGTTACTTTTGCCTTCATGTCCTGCCTTGATCCCGGCGATGAAATTATTGTGCCTGAGCCAGCTTATGCTAATTACGAAGCATTTGCAATTGTTGCCGGTGCAGAGATTAGATCTGTTCCGGCGAAAATTGAAGAAGGTTTCGCAATGCCTCCGATTGAAGAATTTGAAAAGCTGATCACTCCGAAAACTAAGGGGATTATGATTTGTAATCCCAACAATCCGACGGGCTACTTATATACCCAGCAGGAAATGAACAAGATTCGTGACTTAGTGAAAAAGTACGACCTGTATTTATTTTCGGATGAAGTTTATCGTGAATTTTGCTACACCGGTGCCCCTTACATTTCAGCATTTCATTTGGAAGGCATTGAGCAAAATGTCATTTTGATTGACTCCGTATCTAAACGATACAGTGAGTGCGGCTTGCGAATTGGAGCCTTAATTACAAAAAATGCAGCTGTTCGAAAAAATGTGATGAAATTTTGCCAGGCTCGTTTGAGTCCGCCATTGGTTGGTCAGATTGCTGCTGAAGCCTCTTTGGAATATACGGATGATTATTTGATGGACTCCTACAACGAGTACGTTAGCCGTAGAAAATTCCTAATTGACGGACTAAACCGAATTGACGGCGTATATTCACCCATTCCGATGGGGGCTTTTTATACCGTCGCTCAACTTCCGGTTGATGATGCCGATAAATTTTGTGCCTGGCTACTCAGTGATTTTGAGTATGAAAACCAAACCATTTTTATGGCTCCAGCCTCCGGATTTTATACCACTCCGGGACAAGGGAAAGATCAGGTAAGAATTGCCTACGTGCTTAACAAAGTCGACCTGGGCAAAGCGTTAAAAGTACTTGAGGAAGCATTAAAAGTTTATCCCGGCAGCAAAGTCAAAAAATAAAGACATAACGGGAACACAAATAGAAAGGGCAAGTTTTTAACGAACTTGCCCTTTCTATTCGATCAATAATGTTCACAATCTAATTTCCCATTTCCGACATAAACTTAATCCGCATCAAACGAACATCATCTTCGGAGTATTCATCTTCGCCTAATTCATCCAACGCCGATTCAACCGAATCATCCTCGGCTTCGCGGAAGTAATCGAAAACTTCTTCCTGATGATCTTCATCCAGCACATCATCAATATAATAATCGATATTGATTTTAGTTCCCGAATTAACGATTGCTTCTACCTCTGTAATCAGCTCTTTCAATTCAATGCCTTTTGAGTGTGCGATGTCGTCAAGCGATAACTTTCGATCAATACTCTGTATAATAAAGACTTTAAGTTTTGATTTGTTGGCGACTGTTTTTACAACCAAATCCTGCGGACGCTCAATACCTTTTTCATCAACATACGACTTGATCAATTTGACGAACTCCTTGCCATATCGTCTTGCTTTACCTTCGCCTACACCTTGAATAAATTTCAACTCATCCAATGATATCGGATACTGAATAGACATATCAGCCAACGACGGATCCTGAAAAACAACAAATGGGGGCAGATTATGCTTTTGGGCAATTTTCTTTCTTAAATCTTTAAGCATTTTATACAACTCCATGTCTCCGCCGGTTCCGCCTGAAGGACTTCCACCTGAAGAGCCAGCTTCTTCCTCCTGCTCTTCGTAATTATGATTCCGAACCAATAAAAATGATTCAGGCTTCTCGATAAATTGATGGCCTTTTTCATTTATCCTAAGTAGCCCATAATTCTCAATATCTTTATTAATTAAACCCGCAATCATACTTTGCCGAAACACCGCATTCCAAAAACGGGCACTGTGATCATGTCCTGAGTTAAAAGCTTTCAGGTGATCATGTTTAAATGATCTCACAGCAGCGGAATTTTTACCAATCAGGATATCTGTAATATGTTCGGCTTTATATTTCTCATTGACCTCACGGATCGCCTTTAATGCCCGAACCACTCCATCGCTGGCTTCCACCTGTT
>NZ_JBSQYS010000032.1:0-57422 GCF_055140945.1 Sunxiuqinia sp. | reverse complement strand
TTTGTATTTTTCTTTAATCTCCCCTCCTACTTCCAGTAGTTGAACGGTGATCGCGTCCTTGCAAACCAACAAATCACGAATGTGGCTGCTTAGTCCGTTGATGAAATGATGCCCGTCAAATCCATGATCCAACACTTCATTAAAAAGTAGTAATGAGTTTGGCACCTCGTTTTTCAGTAGCAAATCAATTAATCTGAAGTAGTAATCGTAATCCAGTACATTCAGGTTTGAAATGACATCTTTATACGAAATGGTTTTGCCGGAAAAACTAACGATCTGGTCAAAAATAGAGAGAGCATCGCGCATGGCACCATCTGCTTTTTGAGCAATGACATTCAGTGCTTCGCCTTCAATTTCAACTTTTTCGCTACTGGCTACATAGCCCAAATGACCTGAAATATCACCAATCTTAATTCGGTTAAAATCAAAAATTTGGCAACGCGACAATATGGTTGGAATGATTTTATGCTTTTCGGTAGTTGCCAAAATAAAAATAGCATGCTTTGGAGGTTCTTCCAAAGTCTTCAGAAAAGCATTAAATGCAGCTTGCGACAACATGTGAACCTCATCGATAATATAAATGCTGTAAGTACCAATTTGTGGCGGAATGCGTACCTGATCAGTCAAGTTTCGAATATCATCAACCGAGTTGTTTGAAGCCGCATCCAGCTCGTGAATATTATAGGAGCGATTACTATTAAACGCCTTACAGGATTCGCATTCGTTACACGGTTCGGTTTCTGCTGTTAAATTCTGGCAATTAATTGTCTTTGCAAAAATACGTGCGCAGGTTGTTTTCCCAACACCACGCGGGCCACAAAACAAATAAGCATGAGCTAACTGCTTGTTTGTTATGGCATTTTTCAAGGTTGAAGTGATAGAAACCTGTCCAACAACTGATTGAAAAGTATCGGGTCTGTATTTTCTTGCGGAAACAATAAAATTCTCCATAATTGCTTTTAATGAAGCTCAAAGATAAACATTTTAACAGGAAATTCAGGGAGAATTTATTAACAAGAATTAAGAAGATAGTGACCTGCTGAGCACAAACTTTTTAAGGTTTCCGATGTTTATGATCTTGTTAAATTAATACAATTAAAATCATGAAGATATTTGCAATTTTATTTTCGCTTGCTCTATTATCAACAGTTAGCTATGGTCAAAAAAGCTTTCACGACTACACTGTCAAGGACATTGAAGGTAGCAATTTCGATTTAAGCCAACTACAAGGCAAAAAAGTACTGGTGGTTAATACGGCATCAAAATGCGGATTTACCCCACAATACGAAGGTTTACAAGAGCTATACGAGCAATATGGCGGCGAAAATTTCACGATTATCGGTTTCCCCGCCAACAACTTTATGGGTCAAGAACCCGGATCCAATGAGGAAATAGCAACCTTCTGTGAAAAAAATTATGGAGTAACCTTTCCAATGATGTCAAAAATATCGGTCAAGGGTGATGACATGGCTCCAGTTTACCATTGGTTAACAGAAAAGGCTCAAAATGGCATAATGGATTCTAAAGTAGGCTGGAATTTTCAGAAATACATGATTGACGAAAATGGCCATTTAGTAGACTACGCAGCTTCAAAAGTAAAACCGAATGATGAAAAGATTATCAATTGGATTAAAGGGGATTCGTAAAACATAGCTAAAACAGATAAATTGGTTTGAATGGATAAGGTCACTTAAATAGGTGGCCTTATTTTTTGCATAGGATCTTGCGAGATAACCCCCATTCGATAAATTCAAAGGAAAAAAATCCAATAAGACATCACCTCTTTCCTACTTCTTCTAATGCCTTTTTGTAGGTATCAATTGCCCGTTGACGAGCCATTTTATGATCAACCATGGGATGTGGATAAGTGAGTTCGTCGAATTCGGGAACCCATTGCCGGATATATACCAAGTCAGGATCAAATTTCTGGGTTTGCAAGGTCGGATTAAAAACCCGGAAATAAGGGGCAGCATCGCAGCCAGTTCCGGCAGCCCATTGCCAGCCGCCATTATTGCTGGCCAATTCGTAATCCAATAGTTTTTCGGCAAAATATGCTTCGCCCCATCGCCAGTCGATTAACAGGTGCTTGCACAAAAAACTGGCGGTCACCATCCGAATACGATTGTGCATGTAGCCGGTTTCGTTCAACTGCCGCATGCCCGCATCAACCAACGGATATCCGGTAGTTCCGCTGCACCAGCGAACAAATTCTTTCTCCGAATTGATCCAGGGAATGTGATCGTAAGCAGGTTTAAACGAACGTTTTTCAACATGTGGGAAATGATACAAAATATCGGCATAAAAATTTCGCCAAATTAACTCATTCAAAAAAACGGGCGAATATTTCAGAGCCTTTCGAACCAGTTTTCGAATACTGATGGTTCCAAACCGCAGATGAATACCCAACCGGGAAGTCCCTTCCCTGGCCGGAAAATCGCGATCAACTTCATAATTTTTCAAGATGCTTTTGTCGATTTTCTTTTCTGGTCGGGCAATGCTCCCCCGGCGAAAACCCAAG
The DNA here is from genome assembly GCF_055140945.1 of Sunxiuqinia sp. Lineage (NCBI taxonomy): Bacteria > Pseudomonadati > Bacteroidota > Bacteroidia > Marinilabiliales > Prolixibacteraceae > Sunxiuqinia > Sunxiuqinia sp. The sequence goes on along the minus strand of NZ_JBSQYS010000032.1, from coordinate 54,904 downwards.
TCGCGCAGCTTAACCGGCTGCAATGGCTGCATTTTTAGTAAACAATTCAAATGGTTCTCCGAAGGAAAACTTTTCAAATCTTCCTCAGTCAGCTTTTTCTTCCACATTTTGCTGTACGGCGTAAATACGGTGTATGGCTTCCCGTCTGCTTTCAGCACATCATTTTTATGGAATATCTGGTGATCCTTAAACTGATAAAACTGAACCTTGCTTGAGTTCAAAAACTGTCTGATTTGTTCATCTCTTTCGCGGGCTTCCGGTTCGTAATCTTCGTTGGTATAAACACCTTCAATATCATATTCAACCCATAGGCGCTTAAAAGCATTTATTGGCTTCCCCTGATAAATCCAAAATGAACTATTGAAACGCTCAAACTCCTGCTTTAAGCGGTCAACCTCCTGAGTGATGAACTCCACACGGCTATCATCGTCATTTAAATCGCCAATAATGTGCGTATCGAAAATAAAAATGGGTAACACCGACTTTCCTGCACGAAAAGCCTGAAACAATCCGTGATTATCCTCGATTCTTAAATCGCGCCGAAACCAGAACAAGTTAATTTTCTCTTTCATCGTTGGGTGTTTTCTGTCAGTCATACCATCTAGCTTTCTATCAATTTGAAGTGTTAGCAGAACACAAAAATCAATCAAATAACGATTTTGTTCAGAATAAATTTTTCATTTCTTTTATACTTCAATCTGCTTCCTTTCACTTTTTCTTCTAACAATCGGAAACAGACGATAATAATAAAACACAAATACTTTTAAATTGTTAGCAACCCAATAAAAACAAACGCATGAGTAGAGGCTTTGCAAGCGACAATAACGCAGGAGTACACCCAGAAATTCTGAAAGCGATTGATATAGCAAACAAGGGTCACATGAAAGGATATGGAGACGACCCGATTACCACCGATGCCATTCAGCTATTTAAGAAAGAGTTTGGGAGTGACACCGAAGTATTTTTCGTATTTAATGGAACAGGTGCTAATGTTTTGGGCTTGTCTACCGTCACAAACTCGTTCAATTCCATCATTTGTGCCGACACCGCTCATATTCAGGTCGACGAATGTGGTGCTCCCGAAAAATTTACCGGATGCAAGTTATTGCCTGTTCCTTCTGAAAAAGGAAAAATCACCCCAAAAGAAATTCGCAAACACCTTCATGGGTTTGACTTCGAACATCACTCACAACCTAAAGTTATTTCTATTTCACAGGTAACAGAGTTGGGTACTGTTTATTCGGTTGAAGAAATAAAAGCAATTAGCGAATTAGCACATGAATTTGGGATGTTCCTGCACATGGATGGCGCTCGAATTGCAAATGCAGCTGCAGCTCTGAATCTTCCTTTTAAAGCATTCACCAGAGATGCCGGCGTTGACCTGCTTTCATTTGGAGGCACTAAAAATGGCATGCTGATGGGCGAGGCCGTCTTATTTTTCAATCCTGAACTTACAGCAAACACAAAATATATTCGAAAACAAAGCATGCAGCTTTTTTCGAAAATGCGTTTTGTAAGTGCCCAGTTTTTAGCCTACTTCGAAAATGAGTTGTGGAAAAAAAATGCGCAGCACGCCAATAAAATGGCTAAATTGCTGGAGCAGGAAGTATTGAAAACCAGCAAAGTAAAGCTGACACAAAAGACAGAAGCCAATGGTGTTTTCGCCATTCTACCCAAGGATGTGATTCCTAAATTGCAGGAGCAATACTTCTTTTATATTTGGGACGAATCCACGTCGGAAGTACGATGGATGACCTCTTTCGATACAACTGAAGAAGACATCAACGGATTTGTGAATTTAATTAACAAACTACTTTAAATGGGCTTATTCCACTATTTTCCACCAAAGCATGAAACCACTGATCCTGAATTGGAAAAGAGAATATTTAAACACAGTTTGGTGTTTCCAAGTCTTTTCCTTCTAGCCTTTTGGCTGATATTTTTAGTTGAATCGACCATCGATGTTGAACTTGCTGTTTATGGTATCTTCCCGCTCAAACTGGAAGGATTGAAAGGAATTCTTTTTTCACCATTCATCCACAGCGGATACAAACATCTGGCAGCCAACTCCATCCCATTTTTTGTACTCTCGCTAGCCTTGTTCTATTTTTATCGGAAACTGGCCTACCGTATTTTTATATTGATATACATTCTTTCCGGACTCTGCGTTTGGCTCGGCGGTCGCGACGCGTGGCACATTGGAGCTAGCGGGGTAATTTACGGACTGGCCTCGTTCCTGTTTTTTAGCGGTATTTTCCGCAACGATGTCAAGCTGCTGACAATTGCCATTATTGTCGTATTTCTTTATGGCGGAATGTTTTGGGGAATCTTTCCCTTAAAACCCGATGTTTCCTGGGAGAGCCACCTATGGGGAAGTGTCAGCGGATTACTGCTAAGTATTTATTATCGCAAACAAGGGCCACAGCGCCCACACTACGACTGGGAAGATGAACTCGATGAGGAAGATGAAACTGTAGAGAAAGACACAACAATTTACACCACTAGCAACACCAACGAGTATTTCGGTCAGAAAACTGAAAAAAACGAGTAGATGTTGAACAGCAGAAAAGAAATTGTGTAACTTTGCCCCTTCCAAAGAAAAAACTAGTTCTAAGACAATGATTAGCAGAAGAATTATTCGCATAAAAGTTTTACAGGTTTTATACGCCTTTTATACTTCACCTGAAAAATCGATCAACAACACGGAGAAAGAGTTATTCTTCAGTCTCCAGAAAACATACGACCTTTACCATTATTTATTTGACTTAGTGATTGAAATCAGCAAACATGCTGAAGCAGTGATTGAGCTGAGGAAGAAAAAACACTTTCCGACCGAAGAAGATTTGAATCCCAATACACGACTTATTAGAAATCAGCTAATCAATCAATTAAAAGATAATGAGCAACTGAATAAATACCTGACACAATCTAAATTGAGCTGGGTTAACGAGCCGGAGTTCGTCAAGAAAATATACACACAACTGATTGACACTGAATTCTTCAAGGAGTACATGACAGCCCCTGAAACTTCGTACCAAGCGGATAGGAAGTTCGTGGAACAGCTTTTTGCAGAGGTTATACTTCAATCCGAAGATTTGGTTAATATTTTGGAAGAGCAGAGTATCTATTGGAATGATGATCTGGACTTTGTTGTTAGTATGATTTTGAAAACCATCAAAAAGTTTAAAGATTTTTCGGGCGAACGCCAAGCATTATTGCCGATGTTTAAAGATGAAGAGGATCGTCAATTTGCCAAAGACCTCTACCGAAAATCGGTAATCAATCATGATGAACTGAAAGAAGTAGTGACCGCATACACGGTAAACTGGGATGTCGAGCGAATTGCATTCATTGATGAATTGATTTTGGAGATGGCCATTTCAGAATTTCTGTATTTTCCATCTATCCCGACAAAAGTTACATTGAACGAGTACATTGAACTTTCAAAATATTACAGCACGAAAAAGAGCCGGAATTTCATTAACGGAATTCTGGATAAAGCCTTGAAAGCACTTAAAACCGAAAAAAGAATATTAAAAGCGGGACGTGGACTGATTGGCGAAGATGATCAGCCAAAAGACAAAAAACAGTGATTTTGAATGGAATTTTTGAAATCAAACAGCAGACAGCTCTGAGAAAACGAGCGGCATCCAAATTAATAATTAAAAGGATGACGAAATGTCTAGTGATGCTCGGCCTGATAACACTCGTTTCCTGTCAGAATGCAGGGAATAAGGCAGCAAACAAACCATCTTCAAACTTAGGGAATCCAAAGTTTGAGTTTCAGGAAGAATTCCATAATTTTGGAAGTCTTCAAGCTGGAGAAGTAGTTGCTTACAATTTTAGGTTTTTGAATTCCGGAGATGGTCCTTTGATCATCGACAAGATTGAAAAAGATTGTGGATGCCTGGAAGTTAATTTCCCGAAGCAAGCGATTGCAGCCGGAACTTCCGATTTTATTGAAGTTGTTTTTAACAGTTCAGGAGAAACCGGACGGGTTTACAAAGAAATTGTAGTCTATTCGAACACAGGGGATAAAAAACGCAAAATAGCGATTGCAGCGACAGTTGAAAATGAGATTATAAATTTATACAGTAAAAACTAAAGAATTAAAAGATGAATTACTTATTAATGGCTCCTCAACCCGGAGCAGAAGGTGGTAACCCAATTACAACCTTCTTGCCTTTGATCCTGATCATTGTTGTGTTTTATTTCTTCATGATCAGACCACAGATGAAAAAACAAAAAGAGCTGAGAAAATTCCGCGAGAGTCTTGCCAAAGGAGATAAAGTTGTAACAACAGGTGGTATTTACGGTAAAATTGTTGAAATTAAAGACAATTATATTCTTCTTCAGGTTGACGACAATGTAAAAATTCGTGTAGACAAAAGTGCAGTTGTAAAAGATATGGCAGATGTGCCTCCTCAAAAGTAATTGCGTTTTTTTGAAAAGACTAAGAGGGTCGGCTGCTACTAGTCAACCCTTTTTTTTATCTTTGATTGCGTGGAAAACAAATGGATACATAAGCTTCAGAACTTTGCAAAAAAGTTTACTATTAAAAATGATCGTAAATTGGTCATTTATCTAATCTGTGTTGGTATTGCATCCGTTCTATGGTTGCTAAATGCTTTAGAGAAAGAGTATACCGTTGAGCTTTCGTTTCCGGTAAGCTATACCAATCTCCCCAAAAACAAAATACTAATTAATGATCCCCCCAATCACTTCACACTAGATGTCCAATCTTATGGATTTACTTTGCTTCGTTATAAATTGAGCGTAGCTTTTTCGCCACTCGTCTTCAACATCAATGATTATGGCGGCAAGATAATGGCTGACAGCAGTCGGTCAAACTATGCATTTTCGAGCAGACAGTTTCGAAGCAAGATAGCGAACCAATTGAGTAACGAATTAAATATTACTGGCATTCACCCCGACACCATCTATTTTAAGTTTGATCAAATTGTAACTCAATCCAAAAAAGTTGTCCCTGATGTCAATCTGCAATTAAAAAAGCAACACTTCCTTTACGATAAAATAAAAGTAAAGCCCGACTCGGTCAGGGTACACGGTCCGAAATCAATTTTGGATACACTAAAAGCAGTCGAAACAATAGCGCAGAAATACAAAGCATTAGATCAGCTAACCCAGCGAAATGTTTCGCTAAAAACCATAAAAAAGGTTGATTTTTCGCCCAAACGCGTGGTCGTTCAAATTCCGGTGGAAGAATATACCGAAAAAGAATTGTCAGTTCCAATCTCGATTGATGGCATGCCTGACAGCGTAAAAGTAAACTTGTTCCCTTCAGAAGTAAAACTTAGCTTTCTGGTTGGTCTGAGTCGGTTCGGCGAAATTTCGCCGAAAGATTTTCATGCTAGTGTTTCCTACGAAAACATCAAGAATAAAGATGATTATCTACCAGTAACTCTGACGATGATGCCACCAAATTTAAAATCAACCAGTTATTTGCCTTTAAGAATTGAATACCTCATTGAAAAATAAAAATATATACAAAGTTGGGATTACCGGAGGAATTGGCAGTGGAAAAACAACCATCTGTAACTTTTTTAAAATAATTGGTATTCCTGTTTTTAGTGCTGATCTGGAAGCTAAGCGAATTTTGAATGAGTCATCTCAGGTTCGTAGTCAAATGATTTTTCATTTTGGAAAAGACATTTACCCTTCAAATCATACCATTGACCGAAAAAAACTAGCCGGCATCATTTTTAATTCGCCATCTTTATTGGAAAAGGTCAACTCCATCATCCACCCTGAAGTACGAAAGTTCTTTTTTGAATGGTGTAATCGTCAAAACTCAGCTTACGTTGTACACGAAGCTGCCATTTTGTTTGAGAGTGGTTTTTATGAAATGATGGACTTCAATATTCTGGTTACCGCTCCAGAACAACAGCGAATTGAACGGGTGATGAAAAGAGATAATAGCACAGCAGAACAAATCAAAGAAAGAATCTCAAAGCAGTGGCCGGATGAAAAGAAGAATCAACTGGCCAATATGACTATTGATAATAATAATCGGGAGCTTATCGTTCCTACTTTACTTGAATTAGATAAAAAATTTAGATTACATGGGTAAATTTGCAAAATGGGTTGCCGGAGGACTAGGATGGGCATTTTTCGGCCCAATTGGAGGAATTGTTGGTTTTGTTGTTGGAAGCATGGTCGACAGTGAAGCGACTTCTCCTCAAAACAATAATTTTTCAGGAAGTAGAACCCAATCGCCTTACGGGCAAAGAGCGACAACCACCGGAGGCTATGTGATGAGCTTACTCGTCTTAGTCGCTGCCGTTATGAAAGCCGATGGAAAGGTTTTAAAGTCAGAGCTTGACTACGTTAAGCAGTTTTTTGTACGATCATTTGGAGCCAGCTCGGCACAGGAAGCAATAAAAATGCTTCGTAACCTGCTAAATCGGAACATCCCGGTTGCTGATGTTTGTCAACAGATCCAGAAGAATATGGATTATTCTTCGCGTTTACAACTCTTGCACTTTCTATTTGGTATCGCACAAGCCGATGGCAAAGTAGATGCCAGCGAACTCAATATGATTGAGCAAATTGCGAACAACATGGGGATTAGTTCGAAAGACTTGGACTCAATCAAATCGATGTTTGTGCCAAATACGGATGCGGCATATAAGATTTTAGAGATCGATCAGGGAGCGACTGATGAGGAAGTTAAAAAAGCTTATCGTAAAATGGCAATGAAATACCACCCTGATAAAGTCAGCTATTTAGGAGAAGATTTTCAGAATGCGGCCAAAGAAAAATTCCAAAAAGTGAATGAAGCCTACGAAAACTTAAAGAAAGAACGCAATTTTTCGTAAATAAAAAATGGCTCATCAATCGAATAATTGACGAGCCATTTTTTATTTTCTTGAGTAAACTATCTAAATATCATCAAAATCTACGTTGGTATAATCTTTCGCTTTTACAACTTGCTCATCCCCTTGTGCTGTCATATCAACTTCAATTCCTTCATCCTGCATCGACTGACTTGCCTTAATGAAGTCAATAACCTCACCTAACCCATCAGAAAATTTATCAAAATCTTCTTTGTATAAGAAAACTTTATGCTTCTCAAAAAAATACTTGCCATCCTGATCGTAACGCTTCTTACTCTCAGTAATTGTTAGGTAGTACTCCTCTTTGCGAGTTGATTTCACGTCGAAGAAATAGGTTCTTTTTCCGGCTCTTACAGCTTTTGAAAAAATCTCTTGTCTGAAGTTACTGTCGCCCTCTTGCTTTCCATCATTGTTATCAAAGCCATCCATCTTACTCGATTTTAAATTATTACCATAATTGATTTATCAAAAATAAAAAATAATTTCGAATATAGTTCAAAATTGTTAATAAACAGGTTATTATTTTGCAATAAACAAATGTTCGTTTTAATTATTTTTGTGATAATATTCCATAGCAGTGGGCATAATTTCTTGCAAAGCCGCTATACGCTTACCATCTACGGGGTGAGTACTTAATAGCTCTGGCGGTTTTTGTCCTGCATTTTCAGACATACGCTGCCAAAAAGCAACTGACTCTTGCGGATTATATCCGGCAATAGCCATGAAAATCAGCCCCATTTTATCGGCTTCGTACTCATGCTGGCGCGAAAAAGGCAACATTACACCAACTTGAGATCCTACTCCGTAAGCCGCCGAAAAAATTGCCTGTGTCTCATCCGGTTTCTCTTTGATAGCTTCACCCAAGGCTATTCCACCCATTTGAACTAACATGCCATGACTCATTCTTTCGTTGCCATGACGAGCAACAGCGTGAGCAATTTCATGCCCCATAACCACTGCCAGCCCAGCTTCTGTTTTTGTTAAAGGCAAGAGTCCAGTGTATACAACAACTTTTCCACCGGGCATACACCATGCATTGGGGACATCGCTTTCGATCAAGTTAAATTCCCATTTAAAATAATCTAAATAGCTTTCGTATCCATTTTCTCTTAAATATTGCTCAACGGCTATAGAGATATCCTTTCCAACCCGCTTAACGAGTGCTACCTGATTTTGATTACTAGAAACCTTATTCGTATCAAGAAACTGCTCGTAACTAGTCAAACTCATTTCCACCATATTTGATTCAGGCAATAAATTAATTTGGTTACGACCTGTTAGTGGCACCGTGCTACAAGACTGTATCAATGATGTAAAAATAACAATTGTAAAGATGACCAGAATCCTGTTCTTCATTTCGCAAAATATTTAGTTTTCATAAAACTAAACAAAAGAGATTAAAAAAAGGTAAACAAACTAGTCACCTTTTTTTAATCTCTTTTAAGAAATACTTATTTATAAATTTCCTTTTTAGCTGCCAACAAGGTATTCTTCAGCAAGGCAACTCTTGTCATTGGCCCTACTCCTCCGGGAACCGGAGTTATATATGAACATTTTTCGGCTACTTCATCAAAAGCAACATCACCTTTCAATTTAAAGCCAGATTTTGTTTTGTCTGATTTTACGCGAGTAGTTCCAACGTCAATGACAACAGCTCCTTCTTTTACCATATTCCCCTTAACAAATTCGGGGGCACCTATCGCTGCGATTAAAATATCGGCATTTGCACAAAGCTCAACCAAGTTTTTAGTCCGGCTATGGGCAACTGTAACAGTGGCATTCATTTCCTTTTGAGACATCAGTACACTCATCGGACGGCCGACAATATTACTGCGACCAACGACTACACAGTCCTTTCCTGATGTTTCAATATGATACCTTTTCAACAACTCAACAATACCATCAGGAGTTGCAGAGACAAAACATGGCAAACCGATCACCATTCGTCCTACATTTATCGGATGAAAACCATCTACATCTTTTTTAGGATCAATTGCTTCAATGATCTTCTGCTCCGAGATCTGTTTGGGCAGCGGAAGTTGAACAATAAATCCGTCAACATCAGCATCCCTATTTAACTCATCTACTTTTGCAAGCAATTCTTCCTCAGTCACGTCATCTTCAAAACGGATCAAGCTTGATTTAAACCCCACCTCTTCGCAATCCTTAATTTTGAATGCGACATAGGTTTCACTACCGCCGTCGTGACCAACTAAAATTGCAGCTAAATGCGGTTGCTTTGCTCCAGCGTCAACCATTGCCTTAACATCGATGGCAATTTCCTTTTTGATCTCTGTAGCAGTTTGTTTACCGTCAATTAATCTCATGTGTTATAATTGTTTATTTTTAATTGCGACACATGGAACTGCTCTACGATAATCATGCTCCTGTGTGTGCCTATATTTACATGCCAGTTTCGTCATTCTAATTTTAGAATTTATCTCGCACGCATATTTCCCATCATACGTCCCATATTTTTACCTTGCGAAACCATTTTCATCATCTTACGTGTTTCTGCAAATTGTTTAATTAAACGGTTGACTTCCTGAATATCAGTTCCAGAACCGTTCGCAATCCGTTTTCTTCTCGATCCGTTCAACAACGAAGGGTCATCTCTTTCAGCAGTAGTCATTGAATGAATAATCGCTTCGATGTGCTTAAAGGCATCATCATCAATATCCATATTTTTCATCGCCTTTCCCATGCCAGGTATCATAGCAGCCAAATCCTTGATATTACCCATTTTTTTGATTTGCTGAATCTGTTTCAGGAAATCATCAAAATTGAACTGGTTTTTAGCCAGCTTCTTTTGCATTTTACGGGCTTCATCAACATCAAATTGTTCCTGTGCTTTTTCAACCAGCGAAACAATGTCACCCATACCTAAAATACGGTCAGCCATACGTTCGGGATGGAAAACATCCAGAGCTTCCATTTTTTCGCCCGTACCAACATATTTAATTGGTTTTTCAACAACAGTACGAATCGAAAGTGCGGCACCACCTCTTGTATCTCCATCCAATTTTGTTAGAACTACGCCATCAAAATCCAGCCGGTCGTTAAATTCCTTAGCTGTATTTACAGCATCCTGACCTGTCATCGAATCGACTACGAATAGAATCTCGTGTGGTGAAACTGCCTTTTTTACTGCCGCAATTTCATTCATCATTTGCTCATCAATAGCCAAACGCCCTGCCGTATCAATAATAACGACATCGTTACCATTCGCTTTGGCATACTTAATGGCTGCCTGAGCAATTTTAACAGGTTCTTTGTTACCCTCTTCAGTATAAACAGGTACATTAATTTGTTCACCCAGCACTTTCAACTGATCGATTGCAGCCGGACGATAAACATCACCAGCAACCAACAAGGGATGCTTGCCTCGCTTACTTTTAATTAATTTTGCAAGCTTACCGGAAAAAGTCGTTTTGCCGGAACCTTGTAATCCAGCAATTAAAATTACGGTAGGATTTCCTCCAAGATTGATATCCACAGACTTACCGCCCATCAATTCGGCTAGCTCATCATGGACAATTTTAACCATCATTTCACCTGGTTTCACCGCCGAAAGCACGTCTGCACCCAGAGCCTTATCCTTGACAGTTTCGGTAAATGATTTGGCTATTTTAAAGTTAACATCGGCATCAAGCAATGCTCGCCGCACCTCCTTTAGCGTTTCAGCTATATTAATCTCGGTTATTCTTCCCTGCCCTTTTAGCAACTGAAACGACCGTTCTAATTTTTCATTAAGATTTTCAAACATATTGGTGATGATATTGATTTATTTTCAAGCTCGTGCAAAAATACAAAAATATATAGAATGAGAATTTTAAACAACCAGATAAAAAAAATGTAATTACAGGGTTACCTTTTTTGAAAAAACAGAATAAAGAAGTGTAAGTACTTATAGTGTTGAACGGATAAATGAGGGATGAAAGAAGAAGTATCATATTATTACGGACTTGTATTTAGTTGTCCGATGAATAAAGAGCTAGACACTTGTCCCTATAAAGAGATTAGAACACTGAGTTTATCCGAAAGAGTAACACATATTAATTCGCTCACAAGTAATGACAGAGCAGCACTTATACAAAAACATAAAAGCTGTATCTGTCAACGAGAAAATAAAGTCCCTTTTTCACGAATCGCAATTTTGTAGAAATTTGGGGGTCAGTTCTGACCCCCTTTTTTTATGCTCTTTTTACATCCGCTCAGGAACTTCAATCCCCAGTAATCCCATTCCAGATTTCACAATATCCGCAATAGTTTGTGATAGCACCAGCCTGAAATTACGAACTGATTCATCTTCTTCACCTAAAATTGTATGGTCGTGATAAAACTGGTTAAACTCTTTTACCAGACTATAAATATAATTGGCTATCAACGCCGGGCTGTAAATATCGCCTGCTTCTTTAACAACTGTTGGATAAAGAGATAATGACTTAATTAACTCCTGCTCTTTTTCTGAAAGATTGAGAGTTGAGTCCAAATCAAAACTCAACTGAATTCCTTTTTTTGTCGCTTTTCGAATAACTGAGCGAATCCTCGCATGTGTGTATTGAATAAATGGTCCCGTATTCCCGTTGAAATCAATTGACTCTTCCGGATTGAAAAGCATATTCTTTTTAGGGTCAACCTTCAACATAAAGTATTTTAAGGCACCAAGAGCAATTATTTTATATGTTTTATTCAACTCTTCATCCGTATAGCCCTCCAACTTTCCTAATTCTTCCGATGTTTTCCGAGCCACTTCAATCATTTCAGCCATTAAATCATCGGCATCAACAACTGTTCCTTCGCGTGATTTCATCTTTCCGTGAGGCAGTTCAACCATGCCGTATGAAAAATGATGCAGACCTTTACCCCAGTCATAGCCAAGTTTATCTAACAAGACTGACAACACTTGGAAATGATAATTTTGCTCGTTGCCAACAACATAAATCATCTTGTCGATTTTGTAATCGTCGAAGCGTAATTTTGCCGTGCCAATATCCTGGGTCATATAAACTGAAGTACCATCGCTACGAAGAAGAATTTTTTCATCCAATCCGTCTTTTGTCAAATCAGCCCACACTGATTGATCCTCTCGCTGATAAAAAACACCTTCTTTCAATCCTCTGAAAACCTCATCTTTACCAACCAAATAGGTATCTGATTCGTGATATATTTTATCGAAATCAACTCCAAGTTCTTTATAGGTCACGTCAAATCCGGCATACACCCATTGATTCATTGTCTGCCACAACATAGTAACCTCTGGATCTTTGGCTTCCCACTTCCTCAACATATCGCGAGCAGCCACAATGGAAGGGGCCTTTTGCTCTGCATCTTCTTTGCTCATTCCCTGCTCGACCAACTCGCTAATTTCTTGTTTGTAATGCTTATCAAACAGGACATAAAAGTCACCAACCAAATGGTCTCCTTTTATTCCGGTACTTTGCGGAGTTTTTCCTTCACCCCATTGTTGCCAGGCATACATCGACTTGCAAATATGAATTCCGCGATCGTTAACAATATTCGTTTTTACTAATTTGTTGCCGTTGGCTTTTATTATTTCACCAATAGAGTACCCTAACAGATTATTACGGATATGCCCTAAATGTAAAGGCTTATTTGTGTTTGGCGATGAATATTCAACCATCACCAACGGAGAATCTTCCTGAGGCTGTGCAAAACCAAAAGTATCGTCAGCAGCCGCGCTTTCTAATACTGACAACCAGTAGTTTTGAGCAATCATCAAATTCAAAAAACCTTTGATAACTGAAAAGTTCTCAACCAGATCGACATTCTCTGTCAAATATTTACCTAGTTCTTCGCCTGTTTGCTCCGGCGCTTTCTTTGAAAAACGCAAAAAAGGAAAAACAACAACTGTCATATCTCCTTCAACATCTTTACGTGTATTTTGAATTTGAACAGCGCTAGTGTCAACTGTCTGTCCATAAAGTGAGCCTATCGCTTCTACAACACTCTCTTTTATGATTTGGTCAATATGCATAATCTATTTTTTTGAACCGCAAAGATAATAGATTATCCCTTATTTACAGGATCATTGAACATGCAAAAAGAGCCCTGCATATGCAGAGCTCTTTTTCTAAACTTCTATGTTATTTGTCATTCATTATTCTGCGGCTTTAATCTCTACACGTCTGTTTTTAGCTCTTCCTTCCTCTGTATCGTTAGGAGCAACGGGTTGAGTTTGCCCAAGAGGCACTACTTTAACGATTCTCTCAGCAGCCACTCCTTTATTCACGAGGTAGTTACGAGCGGCATCTGCTCTTTTCTCCGATAGATCCATATTGTATTTAGCCGAACCAATTTCATCAGCGTAACCGTATAGTTCAATCTCCAGTGATTCATCTTTATTCATTATTTCAGCAATATCATCCAATTCCTTTTGGGCAGATGATTTCAAATCATACTTATCAAATTCAAAATGAATGGAACTGAATTCAAATGTTGCAATTGGGCATCCTTTATTATCAATCGGTCCTGCTTCATTCGGGCAATCATCTTCTTCATCAACTAATCCATCACCATCGGTATCAATTGGGCATCCTTTTTCATCTACTTTATAACCTTTTGGTGTATCAGGACATTCATCCTCTTTATCAATTACACCGTCACCGTCAGTATCCGGACAACCATTAAACTCTTTTAGTCCCGGTGTATCAGGGCAATCATCATCTTTATCAGCGACTCCATCTCCATCCCGGTCCGGACATCCATTCAGGGCAAGTTCACCCGGTTCCGTTGGGCAATCGTCTTTATAATCCGGCAATCCATCTCCATCAGTATCCACAGGACATCCATTTTCGTCAACAACGACTCCTTGAGGAGTATCCGGGCAATCGTCTTTACGATCTGTAACACCGTCCCCGTCAGAATCTTTCTTTTTCCCAAAACTAATTTCGATTCCTGCAATTCCTTTAAAAAAGCTTTCAGGCAATACGTTTTCTTCATCCGCTTTATCCTCACTTAAGCCATTAATGTATCCGCCTTCAACAAATAAAGCGATACTTGAGCTTAACGGAAATTTAAAGCCAGCGCCTGCATCGAAGTTAAATCCGGAAACCTCATTATCCTGAATCAGACCAGGGCCCCCATAAAGGTATGGCTGAATGCCACTGTTTTCATTCAGAATATAGCCATTGTTTAACTTATACCTTAAATTAAGGAATGTTCCGCTAATATCAAGCGTGTTATCAACTTCTGAGTTTGACAAACCCAAATTGTTTAAAAGCATCAAATCAAATGACGAGTTCAAGTACCTACTCAAGTAAAATTCAGTCATAATCCCGGTACCCTCAAGCGTGTTACCGTAGTAGGCACCACCACCAAGTCCAACAGCCCACTTTTTATCAGCTGTTTGTGCTTGAAGCAATACTCCCATGCTTATAAAAAAGGAAAGTAAAAATATTTTTTTCATAGTGTACTAATTAAATGAATGGTTTTTATTAAAAATAAATATTTCAAATTTTCTGTTATTGTTAATAACAACAAGCTTAATGAAAATATGTTTTAACGCAATACTAAAATGCTCAAACCTGAATTCAATTCAGCACCAATCATCACCACCATGCATTTTTCGTTTAATAAAACTAAAGCATTTTTATTACTTTCACCAAATAAAAAATAAGAAAATTGTTCAGTATTATCGATATAGAAACAACAGGACAGCGTGCGCAGCAAGGAAAAATTACTGAAATCGCCATCTACGTGCACAATGGAACCAAGGTTATTGACTCCTATAAGACCTTGGTTAACCCGGAATGTCACATCCCCTATTTCATCACTAAACTTACCGGAATTGACAATCAAATGGTTGCCAACGCCCCGAAATTTTTTGAAATTGCCAAAAAGGTTGTGGAGATAACCCAAGGAACAACTTTCGTAGCACACAATGTCAGTTTCGATTATAAATTTATTCAACAGGAATATTTACGGTTAGGATACGAGTATAAGCGTAAAACGATGTGTACCGTAAAACTTAGTCGAAAATATTTACCCGGCCATTCTTCGTACTCGCTCGGAAAATTATGCGATGACCTTAGCATTAAGATTGACGGAAGACACCGAGCCGGAGGAGATGCGCTGGCCACAGTTAAGCTTTTTGAAATTATTTTACAAAAGCATGTTAATCCTTCGCTGAGTGGTCAGCCTGTTCAAAGAAAATTATTCTAAGTCAGATCACGATGTTTGTTGAGTTTAATTGCCAACAGTTTTTTTACTAACTTAACAATTCCAAATTGAGATTTTCCGATCATTCAATAACTAAACTCGCTAAAAATGAAAAAGCTTAACTCCTTACCAATTCTAACACTTCTGCTATTATCCGTATTGTCAATTGAGTCCAACGCCCAACAAAATACGGAAGGCAAACCTCCTGTAGAAAATCAATTTACCATTGAAAATTGCGTGAATAAGTTCGACATGAATAAAATTGATAAAACTAGTGTTGGCTATCAGTATTGGTTTGTTGATAAAGAATTTCTGGATGGAAGAACGTTAAAAATGAGCGTAGTTGCTCCTCATCAGGCAACTCATGCCCCACACAGACATATCGAGGATGAGTTCTTTTTTGTTCTGGAAGGTGAAGCCCAATTCTATCTGGATGGAAAAACGACAAAAGCCGCTGCCTATGCAAGTTTCTATTGTCCATCGGGAGCTGAACATGGCATCGAAAATATTGGTGACACAGAGCTAAAATATTTAGTGATTAAAAAATATCAGAAATAGAAAAAGATATGCAAGCAAAAATTAAATGGGGAATACTGAGTACAGCCAAAATTGGAGTTACCAAAGTCATTCCTGCAATGCAAAAAGGTCAATATTGTGAAGTAACCGCAATAGCCTCTCGCAATATCGAAAAAGCAAACCATGCGGCAGATCAACTTGGCATTCCAAAGCGCTACGCCTCATACGAAGACTTGTTGGCTGATCCTGAGATTGATGCCATCTATAACCCACTGCCCAACCACATGCATGCTTACTGGACCATGAAAGTGCTAGAGGCCGGTAAAAATGTGCTGTGTGAAAAACCAATTGGCATGAATGCCGATGAGGCTAAGGCATTAGCTGATGCAGTTAAGAAGTACCCGGAGCTAAAAGTGATGGAAGCATTTATGTATCGATTTCATCCACAGTGGGAAAAAACTTACGAGCTCATACAAAGTGGAGCTATCGGAAACGTAATAACAGTTCAATCGTTCTTTTCCTATTACAATGTAGATCCTCAGAATATTCGTAACAAGCCTGATGTTGGAGGTGGTGCATTAATGGATATTGGTTGTTACTGTATCTCTTTCCCTCGTTTTTTATTTGGCGAAGAGCCCTCAGAAGTTACTGGTCAAATGGATTTTGATCCGGTTTTAAAAACGGATCGTTTGACCTCCGGGCTACTATCATTCCCGTCCGGGAAAACCAGCAGCTTTACTTGTGCTACTCAATTAATGCCACATCAGCAGACCAATATTTTTGGAGATCACGGGCATATTGTGGTTGAAATTCCGGTAAACGCCCCACCTGAAGAAAAAACCAGAATAACACTGCGCACAAAGGAAAAGACAGAAACATTTACATTCGAACCGATCGACCAGTACACGATACAAGGTGATGCATTTTCGAATGCGATTCTTCGCAACGAACCAGTTCCAACGCCTTTAACCGATGCTATTGGAAACATGCAAGTTATTGATGCAATTATTGAAAGTTCGAAGAAAAAGCAGACTATTTCATTATAAAATAAAGGGTATAAAAAAACCTCGCAAATTGCGAGGTTCTCTATATCTATCACACCTGATGATTGTTAATCTATTTTACTTTTTCAACTACAGCTTTAAAAGCCGCAGGCTGGTTCAAAGCTAAGTCTGCTAAAACCTTACGGTTAATCTCAATGTTGCTCTTTTTCATCAAACCAATTAATTGAGAATAACTTAACCCTTCCTGACGTGCTGCAGCGTTAATACGTTGAATCCACAAAGCGCGGAAGTTTCTCTTTTTTGTTTTTCTGTCACGGTAAGCGTATGTTAATGCTTTTTCGTGGGCATTTTTTGCAACTGTCCAAACATTTTTACGGGCACCCCAGTAACCTTTAGTTTGCTTGAGGATTTTTTTTCTCCGAGCCCGAGATGCTACATGATTTACTGATCTTGGCATAATCTTTAATTTGTGAGCGGCTAGCGTCCCGACTTTTACGGAATCTTTACAGCTATACCCTCTGTTTTTTTACTTAATTTACTTTCGAAAAGGACTTGTTCGTTACTTCATGTTAAGCATCAGCTTCACATTTTTCTCATCAGCTTTATCAACCGAACCCCAATAGGTTAGGTTTCTTTTTTGCTTGGTGCTTTTTTTAGTCAAAATATGACTTTTAAAAGCATGCTTCCTTTTCAGTTTTCCAGAGCCGGTCAATTTAAACCGTTTTTTTGCGCTGGATTTCGTCTTCATTTTTGGCATCTTGTCTTAATTTTATATCGAAGAATTACTTCTTCTTTTTAGGTGCAATAAACATCGTCATTCGTTTCCCTTCCAGGCGGGGCATTTGCTCTACCTTTCCAAGATCTTCCAATTCGGTAGCAAAACGCAAAAGCAAAATTTCACCTTGTTCTTTAAACAAGATTGAGCGTCCTTTAAAGAACACGTAAGCTTTCACTTTAGCTCCCTCTTTTAAAAACTTCTCAGCATGCCTTAACTTAAATTCAAAATCGTGATCATCCGTATTCGGTCCGAAACGAATTTCTTTAACCACAACCTTAACTGCTTTGGCTTTCATTTCCTTCTGTTTCTTTTTTTGTTGATAAAGAAACTTCTGGTAATCTATAACTTTACAAACCGGAGGATCAGCGTTTGGTGAGATTTCAACAAGATCAAGTTCCATTGAATCCGCAATTTTTAATGCTTCAGACAATGAATAAACTCCTTGTTCTTCAATATTCTCTCCAACTAAACGTACCTGCTGAGCACGTATACGTTGATTAATGTTATGCTGTGGACCCGTGTCCACTCTTCGTCCTCCTCGATATGGGCGTTTTTTTATTGCGATATGAAAAACCTCCTATTTCTTTTTTAGTTATAAAATGATGCTAATTGTTCTTTAACTTCTTTTTGGATGAATTCAGCAAACTCTTCTTTGGTCATTGTGCCCTGATCTCCTTCACCTTGTTTTCTCACGGCAACCGTTCCCGACTCTGCTTCTTTCTCTCCAACTATCAATAAATACGGGATACGTTTCAACTCATTATCCCGGATTTTACGGCCGATTTTCTCATTCCGGTCGTCAATTAGGGTGCGAATATCGGAATTATTTAGAAAATTTGAAAGATTTTCTGCGTATTCATTATACTTTTCGCTGATTGGTAAGATAACAACCTGCTCCGGAGTCAACCACAATGGAAATTTTCCGGCAGTATGTTCAATTAACACAGCCACAAAACGCTCCATTGATCCAAACGGTGCACGGTGAATCATAACCGGACGGTGGCGATTATCATCAGCACCAATGTACTCCAGTTTAAAACGCTCGGGCAGGTTATAATCAACCTGAATGGTTCCCAACTGCCAGCTTCTACCCAATGCATCTTTGATCATGAAATCAAGCTTTGGACCATAGAAAGCTGCTTCTCCCAATTCAGTAACTGTGTTTAATCCTTTTTCTTCGGCGGCTTCAATAATTGCCTGCTCCGCTTTGTCCCAATTTTCAGAAGAACCGATATACTTTTCAGGTTTCTCGGGATCGCGCAATGATATCTGTGCTGTGAAATCTTCGAAGTCCAATGCCTTAAAAATAATAAAGATGATATCAATTACCTTTTTAAACTCGTCTTTCAACTGATCCGGACGGCAATAAATATGTGCATCATCCTGAGTGAATCCGCGAACACGGGTTAATCCGTGCAACTCACCACTTTGTTCGTAACGGTAAACAGTGCCAAACTCGGCCATACGAACCGGCAAATCCTTGTACGATCGTGGTTTAAATTTATACAACTCACAGTGATGAGGACAGTTCATCGGTTTCAACATGTATTCCTCGCCTTCTGCCGGAGTTTTTATAGTTTGAAATGAATCAGCTCCGTACTTGGCATAGTGCCCCGAAGTTTTATATAAGTTGATATCTCCAATATGCGGAGTAATTACCTGTTCGTAACCAAATTTCTTTTGTACTTTTTTCAAAAAGTCTTCCAATTGCTGGCGAAGCATTGCGCCCTTAGGCAACCACATTGGCAAACCCTGTCCTACTTCCTGCGAGAAAGTAAACAGTTCCATCTCTTTACCAATTTTTCGGTGATCTCGTTTTTTTGCTTCTTCAAGCATAACGAGATACTCTTCCAAAAACTTCTGCTTTGGGAAAGTCACACCATATACCCGAGTAAGCATTTGGTTCTTCTCATCGCCACGCCAGTATGCACCGGCAATAGACGTTAGCTTTACCGCTTTGATATAACTGGTATTTAGCAAGTGAGGCCCACGACACAAATCAGTAAAATTTCCTTGATTATATAATGTGATTGTTCCGTCTTCCAGCTCACTGATCAACTCCTGTTTCAGTTCATCATCTTTTTCGGTGAACATCTGGATGGCTGCATCTTTCGATATATCCTGACGGACAATCTCGTTTTTTTGACGCGCCAGCTCAATCATTTTTTTCTCAATCTTTTCCAGATCTTTTTCTGAAAGTTGTTTTCCCTCAGGAAGATCCACATCATAATAAAATCCTGTATCGACTGTGGGACCAATACCAAATTTCGTTCCGGGGAAATAACTTTCTATAGCTTCTGCCATTAAGTGAGCCGAAGAATGCCAAAAGGTTTCTTTTCCTTCACGGTCATCCCAGGTATGTAATTTAATACGGGCATCTCCTGTAACAGGACGGTTTAAATCCCAAACAGAACCGTTTACAGTTATTGCTAAAACCTCTTTTGCCAAGCGGTTACTAATCGATTTGGCGATCTCAATTCCGGTAACTCCACTTTCATATTCCCTAACACTGTTATCAGGTAATGTTATTTTAATCATCAGTATCGAATTATGGATTTTATTTTCAGGGTGCAAAGATAATTATTATTAACTGATAGCGACAAGGGTTAGCCAATAATTTAATAGTCAATAAAAACACCAGAGGCGCACCAAAGCACCTCCTGATCTATTTTACACATCAATCTAATCAACATTATTATCGCACACTTAATGAAACGCCTGCATTTAACGAAGTATACTCCGCTTTATTAATAGAGCCAAAAACATTGAAAAAGCCAAGTTTCATTCTCAAACCTGCGTCCAAACTTATACGCGAAGACTCAAAGTTCAGCTTAATCGGATCAACTTCTTCCTCAACTTCGGTAATTTGATTTCCTTCTATTTCTACAGCAACAGGATAGCATCCCAGCAAGTCGACAGTTGTTTTACTTGAACTATTTCCAATACCTCCGAAGAAAGTAATAAAAGCGATCTTTTTCGAAACAATCAAACCTATTTTCATCGTATTGGTGTTGATATCCAACTCCTGATTCTCATCAGGCTGGTATCCGTCAGGAGTGCCAAATGACTTGTTCACCAGATAATCTTCCAACTGGAAATCGACTCCGGTACTCGCATCAATATGAGAATAAGCGGCAAAGACTGCAGCATCAAAAGGCAAATTCTTTAAAACAGGCATCCAATCCCTGAAACTATTCTTCACTCCAATTCCAATTAAACCAACGCGAACGTCTTCTTCTTCATCCCCCTGTTGGTTGAAATGCAGATTTGGAACATAGCGAAACATAAAATCAGTATGGGGTAAAAGCCCAAAACTCAACTGAGCCATCGGAATCGGAACATTGTCCATATCAATTCCCGGAGGGCTGTGAAACGACC
This sequence comes from Sunxiuqinia sp., assembly GCF_055140945.1. NCBI lineage: Bacteria > Pseudomonadati > Bacteroidota > Bacteroidia > Marinilabiliales > Prolixibacteraceae > Sunxiuqinia > Sunxiuqinia sp. The sequence goes on along the minus strand of NZ_JBSQYS010000032.1, from coordinate 34,190 downwards.
CCAATGTATCACCTGGGTTAGTTGCGTTCTGATCAAGAATATTAATCTTGGGGCCCCACTCTTCCGCGCCAGCCACGGTTTGTGCAATGCTGTTTGTCGGATCATCCAAATACGCATTCTGCAAATTGATTTTTCCAAGATCAAACGTTTTTGCCGATTCTGGAATACGAACCGCAGTTATACTCATCGAAAAATCGAATCCAAACCGATCATGGGTTTCAGCAGTGTAGTACCAACCATTATTCAGTCCATCGCCAAGTGAATATGCAAAAGGTTTCAGATAACCCTGAATCATTTTACTGGCATCAACCGATCCGGCTTTAATAAATTCAGTTACATCAGATTGGGCAGATGCTATATGTCCGCTAAATACAATAATTGATAGAAGTACAATTTTTTTCATCCAATTAAAATTAAAAGTTTTCAAAGGTATTGTATGTAACTCCCTCATTTTAACTATGCTTGTTTGTGAAGCATTCTTGCATGGTCGTTTCATATCGCTGAAATCCGTTTTCGGTTCATATTTCGCTCATACACTTTCAAAGTCACATCTTATTACTTGCAACGAAAATAATTGATTTTGCGTGTAATGTTCCGCAAAAATACGGACGTATTTCGAGAATTTTTATTGTAATCAACTTTCATTTTTGAAAAAAAAAACAAAGCTTTGACGACTAAAATAAGTTTTATCATGCATAAAATCCTCATAACAGTATTCCTTTTTATCGCGATAGGAAACCCTTCAATAGCACAAAAGAAATTAACAATTGCTGATTTTCAACAAAAGAACACGTTCGGTCAACAGGATGCAACCGGGCTTCAATCATCAGCGAATGGACTGTATTACACAACGTTGGAAGACGGGAAACGCATTGTGAAATACAGCTACAAAGATGGGGAAAAGATAGAGACGGTTTTCGACCTGGACAAAATAGAAAATGCACCAATCAGTCATTTTTCAGCGTACTCGTTTAGCTCCGACGAAAGCAAAATTCTTTTGACAACTGAAAAGACGAAAATTTATCGCCATTCATACACCGCTAACTATTTTGTGTGGAATTCAACGACCGAAGAAATCAATGAACTTTCGTCGAAAGGGAACCAGCGCGAGGCAACTTTTTCGCCGGATGGTGAACGGATTGCATTTGTTCGCGACAACAACATCTTTATAAAAACATTACGTTTTGGAACTGAAAGCCAGGTAACTCACGATGGTAAAAAAAATGAAATAATAAATGGAGTCCCTGATTGGGTTTATGAAGAAGAGTTCTTTGATTTCCAGGAAAAAGACAAGCCCTTCTCGACCAAAGCTTTTGCCTGGTCGCCCGACAGTAAATTTTTAGCTTACGTTCGGTTTGACGAAACGGAAGTGAAAAATTTCAAGCTACAAACGTATGAAGGAAAAGATTCTTCATTTTCAGAAAAAGCCCAATATCCGGGAGAATATAATTACAAATATCCGAAAGCAGGTGAAAAAAACGCTACCGTTTCGGTATTTGCCTACGACATCAAATCGAAAACTAAAGTTGAAGTCGATCTGGGTGAAGAAACTGACATTTACGTTCCTCGGCTGAAATGGACGGCTGACGCTAATGATTTAGCGGTTTTCAGATTAAATCGCCGTCAAAATAAACTTGACGTACTATTTGCTAATCCGTTCACGGGAGATACCCGCTTGTTTTTTACCGAAAAAAACGACCGTTACCTTGCTGTGGAATTTCTGGATGACTTTATCTTTTTGCCCGACAATGATTATTTTGTGGTAAACAGTGAGCGCGATGGTTATTCGCACCTTTATTTATACGACCGTCAAGGCTTTGAGGTGCGACAGTTAACCGAAGGCAAATACGATGTAACCGACTTTTACGGTTTCGACTCAAGAAAGAAAATCTTCTATTATCAGGCTGCTAAAAAATCTCCGATGCAGCGAGAAGTTTATTACACCAGCCTGGATGGCAAGAAACAAGGAATTTTAACTCCGAGGGAAGGAATAAACGAAGCTGTTTTCAGCGAAGGATTTCAATACTTTATTAATGAATTTACAAATTTAACAACACCAAAAACCTTTAGCTTGTATGACAACGATGGCGATTTGGTGCGCGTTTTAGAGGATAACAGCGAATTGAAAGATAAGCTGGCCAATTATTCCATTCCTGAAAAATCCTTTTTCAGTTTTGAAACCTCTGAAGGAATCAGCTTGAATGGCTGGATGATAAAACCACTCAATTTCGACAAAACTAAAGAATATCCGGTGGTAATGACCCAGTACAGCGGCCCTAACTCACAAGAAGTACTGGACAAATGGACAGTAGATTGGTACAACTATCTGGCACAAGAAGGCTACGTGGTAGCATGTGTTGATCCAAGAGGAACAGGTGCCCGAGGCGAAGATTTTCGCAAAGTAACCTACATGCAATTGGGAAAATACGAATCAGATGACCAGATTGAAGCCGCAAAATACCTGGGGTCACTACCGTATGTTGATGCCTCCAATATTTCAATTTGGGGATGGAGTTATGGCGGCCAAATGACTCTGCTTTGCATGGAAAAAGGAGGAGATATCTTCAAAGCCGGAGTTTCTATTGCTCCGGTTACCCATTATAAATTTTACGACACTGTTTATACCGAACGATACATGCGCACGCCTCTTGAAAACCCGGATGGCTATAACGACAACGCTCCCTTAAACCACCCAGAAGGGATTACCGGGCGCTTGCTATTAATCCATGGCTCGGCTGACGATAATGTCCACCTTCAAAACACATTGAAAATGGCTGAAGCATTAGTACAAGCCAATATTCAATTTGACATGGCCATATACACGACCGGCAACCATGGAATTCGCGGAGGAAACACCCGCATGCACTTGTATACGAAAGTCACAGACTTTCTAAATAACAATTTGAAATAATTGAAAATGCAGGACTAACTGTTCAGCATTTCTTCTTTACAATTGTTTTGTTCTTTTACTGAAAAAGCATGCTTCTCTATTTTTTCAAGCAAAATATGCTTTTGAGGGATGAAGAATTTCCGTCGACGCTCAACATAGTCGAATGACAAAGGAGCCACCGTTTCCAGCTCTTGCTGAAACGACTTACTGTAATACTGAGCATCAACAACGACCGACTCAACAAAAAACAACAGGATACTTTTTTGCAGCAGTCCTTTAAAATCGAGATCCACCCGATCCAATATTTTCTTGGAATGATCTAGCACCTGCTCACCAAAATTATAGGTTTTATAAACTATGGAATCCAGCTTTTGATCTTTTGCCAGAAGAGAGAAGGTGGTCATCAATCCTCCTTCCAAATCTTCTTTCACATCCTGAATATCGTCCAGCAACTGCAAGTAAGCACCATAGCCAAACAGAAAATCTTTCTCCTCAGCGGTAAGCTTTCCGGCCACTAAATAGCCATCAGCTAGCACGGATGCTCCTCCTTTTGCCAAACAAATATTCAATGCTTGCTCTGAAGTTACTGTGTCGTGCTGCAGCTGCATACTATCGGTTTGCGCCCGATGAATTCCCAACAGCGATTCGAACACCTCCGGATAATCATTGCGATCAAACTGCCCTTCAATCAATTCAATCATGTGATAAATCTTCTGCTCCTGCTCATTTTTTGCTTTAACCGGCTTTCCGGCAATGCGACTAGCAAACCGCTGACTAAATTCATATTTATCGAGCGTTGAAATACTCGGATCATCTACATAATTATCGGTATACGGATACAACATACTGTAAGCAAAAATGGATGGGGTCAATTCAACCGGATAACCCAAAATCAACTGCAGGCCGTTCATAATCCAAACGTTCCGGCAGGCTTGAAATACACTTTCTACGGGCAACTCCGGATCAAGATCACGTACTTTCTTCGAAAATGCTTTTGTAGATTTCATCATTTCAGCAGAAAACATCAAATTAATCTCCTTGTGTTCATACGAAAATGCATCCTGAAATAAGGCTTGCAACTGCGTCAATATGAATTCGTCGAACCAGTCGGATTCCGCAAGAACCGAAATTTCATCTTCGTCTAGTTTCTTCATCGACATAAAGAACCGATCAACGAAAGCTTCCTTACTTTTCTTTTCACGACGACCAATAGAATTTCCAAAATTGGCATTCGAATCATTAGTCTGATACCAGATGTCAGCAAACTTATTAGTCAATTGAAGAATCTCCATGGTTTTTTAGTTTTGGATAACGCTAACAAATAAAAACAATCCAAACTTTAAGCACGCTAGTTTTCCGACAAACTCATGCCATTTATCGATAAACAAGCTGAAGGATAAAAAACGCTGACGACCGATTCCGACCAAAAAATACAGTTCAATTTTATACCTTGCGGAAAAAATTACAATGGCAGAACCGTTATCAGAACACGAACAGCTTTTCTACAACGATGGTTACCAACTGGGATTACAGGCGGCAAAAAACGATTATGCCGAGGAGGATTTATTTCAAACCATGGCACAAATGTACCACGCCATCGATCAACTGATAGAATCGTTATCGGCAATGGCTCAAAAGCAAGGCATAGCTATTCATTGCAGAAAGGGGTGCGATTACTGCTGCCGTCAGGCGGTATTTGCCAACTCCTACGAGTTGCACTATCTCGATCATTTTATCAAAAAGAACTTCAGCAGCGACCAAAAAAATCAGGTTCGGGAAAAAGCAATTGCCAAGAACAAACAAACTTCAGCATTAGAAGAAAAGGATATGTTAAACTACAAAAGCCCGTGCCCATTATTAAAGGATGGCTCGTGCTCCGCGTACGAGGCTCGACCAATGGCATGCCGCATCTATCTTTCGACCAATGTTATCAGTTGTATTGAGTTTTATCAAAACCCGGAGAATGAAAATAACTACCCGGCACTATTAGATTTTCCGTTAATGGCCGGTCGCATGATGAATGAAGGATTCATCGCAGCTCTAAAAGAAAACGGCATTGAGATAGCCGAATTTCGTTTAGAAGAAGGACTAAAGAATTTACTTAACGGATAGAAACCCATAATTCATAAAAACCTACCCATTGATTTTCAAGCGAAGACCAGCAATACGATCTTGCCGTTCCATCGAAAAACTTTGGCTTTCCCGCTCGGTAAAATCCAGCAGCACAATTGCTTTATGATAATACAGTTGCTGACGTAAGAAGGTTTCATCAACCAAGGCCACATCTCCCAATTGCTCCAACAAACTGGCAAACTGCTCCATATTTTCCAGCAATACTAATTTTTCTTGCAATAGTTCAACAAAAGCCTCATCTTCCAGAAAAAGCAAGTCTTTCAATACCAAATCCAGTTCCTCTTCCAGTTCAGATGACACTTTTTGAATAGCAGCAGCCGGCTGATGTTCTTTCTTCTTCAATCGTAAGATCAGGCGGACTAAAAATGCGCCCATTTCCTGAATCTGATGCAGCAAGTAATCTCGACGTTCCATAATCACTATTGGTGTTTAACGAAATATAAAGATAAGCACAATTAATCAAAATAAAATGAGTTTATATAGATCAAAGAATTATTACTTTTGTGCGCATGAATTCCAGACATCTAATACTCTTCGTACTACTTTGTATTCTTATTTCGCCCCGGGTATTTGCACAAAGTAATAATGCAACAATCTATGGAGTGGTCACCGGCGAAAAAGGACGAGCCCTTGAATTAGCCAATATTTCAATTAAAAACTACCCGATTGGCACGGTAACCGATCGAAAAGGTGAATACCTGCTTCGCGTCCCCGCAGAGAAACAAGTTACCATCGTGTTTTCGCTTTTAGGCTATTTGCCGCAAGAAAAAACAATTGAGGCAAATGCGGAAGAACGAATCGAACTAAACCTGCAACTGCAAATAAATTCGGAGGAAATTGGAGAAGTTCAGGTTTCAAGAAGTAGAAAAGGAAATGGGAACATTAGCCGTATTGATCCGAAATTTACCAATATCATGCCCGATGCTTCGTCCAGTGGAGTTGAAGCACTGATAAAAACATTGCCGGGAGTTTCGTCCAACAACGAGCTCAGCTCTCAATATTCCGTTCGCGGAGGGAACTTCGATGAGAACCTGGTTTATGTGAACGATATTGAGATTTACCGCCCGTTTCTGGTTCGCTCCGGCCGCCAGGAAGGCTTGAGTTTTATTAACTCCGACATGGTTTCCAGTATTGAGTTTTCGGCTGGTGGCTTTGATGCCAAGTATGGCGATAAAATGGCTTCTGTTTTGGACATCAAATACCGTAAACCGACAGAATTTAACGGTAGTGCTGCCATTAGTATGCTGGGTGGAAATTTGCACGTAGAAGATATCAGCAAAAACAAAAAGTTAAGTTATACCGGAGGCGTGCGTTACAAAACAAATCGTTATCTACTTGGCAGTCTGGATGAGAAGGGAGAATACAACCCTAATTTTGTTGACCTTCAAACATACGTGACTTATCGTTTTTCTGATCAGTTTGATTTGTCGTTTCTCGGAAATGTCTCTCAAAACAACTACAATTTCATCCCTCAAACCCGCGAAACATCTTTCGGAACTTTTGAAACAGCCTACAACACCAAGGTCTATTTTGAGGGACAGGAAAAAGATAAATTCCAAACGCTGCTTGGTGCATTGTCAGCAAACTATCATCCTTCGAATGACCTGAACCTGAAATTTATTGCTTCAGCATTTCAAACCAAAGAAGAAGTTAACTATGATATTTTAGGAGATTACTACCTCAACGAATTAGAGCGAGATCTGGCATCCGAGTCCGTTGGTGATAGTATTTTAAACCTGGGGATCGGGACTTTTTTAAATCACGCACGCAACAAATTAGAAGCGCATGTTTATAGCTTTTCGCACAAAGGGGCATACAACACCACTGATCATCTGCTGAATTGGGGCGTGAAATTTCAATTAGAAGATATTGACGACCGAATTAATGAATGGGAACTTCGTGACTCAACAGGCTATAGCGTGCCATATTCTGATGAAAATGTGACGCTTGCAAGAGTTGTTACAACTGACAACCAGATGCAAAACATGCGAATTACGGGGCACGTTCAAGACACCTACGCTATTCCAATCAACAGGGGCGAGCTCTATGTGACAGGCGGACTTCGATTTCATTATTGGGATTTTAGCAGTGAGTTTTTGTTGAGCCCGCGTTTTGCACTTAATTACTACCCCGATTGGGAAACCAATATTTCGTTTCGAATTGCTGGCGGTAGTTACCAGCAACCTGCTTTTTTTAAAGAACTAAAAGATCGTGACGGCAATATAAATTCCGACGTAAAAGCACAGAAATCAACCCAGTTTGTTCTTGGCTCTGATTATTTATTCAGAGCCTGGGACCGGCCGTTTAAACTGACTTCAGAGGTCTTTTACAAAAACTTTTCGCACCTGGTCCCCTATCAGGTAGAGAATGTTCAAATTCGTTATTTAGGAGACCAGGAGTCTACCGGATATGCAACCGGCATAGACTTTAAAGTTAATGGAGAGTTCGTTAGTGGTGTGCAATCATGGGCCAGCGTTTCGTTACTTCAAACCAAGGAAGACGTTGTTGGCGATGGTCATGGTTGGATACGACGACCAACTGATCAGAGAGTAAATGTGAGCTTATTTTTTCAGGACTACTTCCCGGGCAATCCAAGCTACAAAATGCACCTGGCAGCGTTTTATGGGGCAAGGCTACCTACCGGACCACCAAATTCAGAACGTTATATGGACACCTATAAAATGCCACCTTATCGTCGTTTGGATATTGGCTTTTCAAAAATACTTATCGGACCGGAAACACAACACAGCAGCAAATTACTCAGCAAAGTGAAAAATATGTGGGTCAGTTTAGAGATCCTCAACCTACTCGGCATCAACAACACCGTTTCCTACTTTTGGGTGTCCAGCAACACTGGCGACATGTATGCTGTTCCAAACTACCTGACCAATCGAAAACTAAATTTGAAACTATCAATAAAATTTTAGACCAATGAAGCTTCCTATTTTTCAAGTTGACGCTTTTGCAGAAGAACTGTTCCAAGGAAATCCGGCAGCCGTAGTTTCACTTGAAAACTGGTTACCCGATCAGTTGATGCAATCCATCGCACTGGAAAATAACTTGTCTGAAACGGCCTTTTTTGTTCCAACGAAAGCCGGGTTCGAAATTCGATGGTTTACCCCCAAGGCCGAAGTTGACCTATGCGGACATGCGACACTCGCCACGGCACATACCATTTTCCACGAAGCCAGTTACCCGTCCAACAAAATCACCTTTGGAAGCCGAAGCGGTGAACTTACAGTGGTGAAAAAAGATGAATTGTTGGAATTAAATTTCCCCGCTGATCATATCAATGAAATAGCTGAACCAACCGATTTAACCAATGCTATTGGATTGAAACCCCAAAAGTGTTTTCTAGGCAAAACAGATTATTTATTTATCTGCGAAAAGCAAGAAGACATCGAACAAGTGAATCCCGACTTTGGAGTTTTATCGAAAACCGGAGCTCGCGGAATTATCATCACTGCTCCCGGGAAAGAAGTTGATTTTGTTAGCCGTTTCTTTGCTCCAGGGGTTGGCATCAATGAAGACCCGGTAACCGGATCAGCCCACACAACACTGACTCCATACTGGGCTGACAGATTAAATAAAAAGGAATTGTCGGCAAAGCAAATTTCCGAACGCGGAGGAAAACTACAGTGCATCTTAAAAGGCAATCGCGTTTTAATCGCCGGTAAAGCCAAAACTTACCTCCGGGGCGAAATCTTCGTTTAAGCAGCGATTCTAAAAACTTCGTCTTCTTTCATCCTAACATACAAAGGAAAACTTTCCTATTCTGTTCTTGTTTCACTAGTTATGAGATCAAATTTGAAATGGCTTATTGTGCTATTTACATGGAGCACAATAAGTTGTTATTCAAAAAATCGAAAAACTATGGAAAAGCATCAATATACCAACCAACTAATTCACGAAACTTCGCCCTATCTGCTACAACATGCTCACAATCCGGTAAACTGGATGCCGTGGGGAGATGAAGCACTTGAAAAGGCAAAAAAAGAAAACAAACTGCTGCTCATCAGTATTGGTTATGCCGCCTGCCATTGGTGCCATGTCATGGAGCACGAATCCTTTGAAGACCGTGCTATTGCTCAGGTAATGAACGATTACTTCGTTTGCATTAAAGTTGACCGGGAGGAACGGCCTGACATTGACCAGATTTATATGACAGCCGTGCAGCTAATGACTCAACGTGGCGGCTGGCCGCTCAATGTCATTGCTCTGCCTGATGGACGACCATTCTGGGGCGGTACTTATTTCATGAAAGATGTCTGGATGAATACACTGCTGCAAGTGCACAACTTCTATCAGGAAAATCCTGAAAAAACAGTTGAATACGCCGAACGATTAAAACAAGGAATAAGCGATAGCAATCTAATTCCGGTTAGCAAAAAAGGTCAGGAAATTACTATTGAGCACTTAAAACAAGCTGTTCAACACTGGCAGTCAAATTTTGATTATCAGGAAGGAGGCAATGCAGGAGCTCCTAAATTTATGATGCCCAATAATCTCAGTTTTCTATTGCGATGGGCGCATCAAACCAATGATGTTGACATATTGGAATATGTTGAAACAACCTTAAGTAAAATGGCAATGGGTGGAATCTACGACCAAGTTGGAGGAGGGTTTGCCCGCTATTCAACTGATGCGAATTGGAAAGTCCCTCATTTTGAAAAAATGCTCTACGACAATGGCCAACTACTTAGCGTTTATGCTCAGGCATTCAAAAAAACGAAAAATCCATTATATGCTGAAGTAATCAATCAAACCATTGACTTTCTAAAACGGGAAATGCGTTCACCTGAACATGGATTTTACTCTTCATTGGATGCCGATAGCGAAGGTGAAGAAGGTAAGTTTTATGTATGGACAAAGCAGGAGCTGCAGCAACTGTTGAAGGACGAATTCGAGCTGTTTAGCAAGTACTACAATATCAACGCAACGGGTTATTGGGAAGATGGCAATTACATTTTGTTACGTCGTCAAACCGATAAGGCTTTTGCCGAAGAACATGAGTTAATTTTAAGCGACTTAAAAGATAAAGTAAAAAATTGGCAAACAACCTTGTTAAAAGAACGTGAATCACGCATCAGACCGGGGCTGGATGATAAAATTCTAAGCTCCTGGAATGCGTTGGCAATATCTGGCTTGGTTGATTCCTATCAGGCATTGGGCAATACCGGGTTTTTGGAGCTGGCTGAAAAAAATATGCGATTTATAAAAGAGAAACAAATGGGTAGTGATGGTTCTCTAAAGCATTCTTATAAAAATGACATCAGTAAAATAGATGGTTTTCTGGAGGATTACGCGTTGATGATTCAAGCCTTGCTTGATCTGTTTGAAACGACCGGAAACATCCCCTATTTGGAAGATGCCAAGCTACTGACAAATAAAACCTTTGAGCAGTTTTACGATTCCGGAAAATCGATTTTCTACTTTACACCAAAATCTCAAACAGATGTCATTAACCGAAGTATAGAAGTACACGACAATGTTATTCCGGCTTCAAATTCGGTCATGGCCAACAACCTGATTCGTTTGGGGCACTTAACTGCCAATCAGGATTATTTGAAAATAGCCGAACGTATGGTTTCAAAAATGGTGGATGATTTCAAAAACTACCCGGGAGGTTATTCCAACTGGCTTCATGTAGCACTCGATTTTACCGACAAGCATTTTGAGGTCGTCCTAGCCGGGGAGGATGCGATTAAAAAACTGAAAAAGCTACAAGAAGATTATCTTCCAAATTGCCTCTTTTGCGCCGGCTCGACAGATAAGCAGCTTCCGTTATTAAAAAACCGGATTGTAAACGGGAAAACACTCATTTACATTTGCCAGAATAACACTTGCCGGCTTCCGGTTGAAAGCACAAAGGAGGCTTTACAAATAATCGCTACCGACGAATAAACCACTATTCTTCGGCAAATGACAAAAGCTTTTTCAAATCCTTGCGGCAGGCTGCTGCCAGTTCAGGAATTTCAATCGCCTGTTGCAATTTTTTCACGTTATCAATTTCGTGGGTAAAAAGGGCAAAGATCTCACTCAAACTCATATTATTTGGTGCCGACTGTTCAATAATCATTTCATCACCGACAGCAACCAGACCATTTTCCAGAACACGAACATAAACGCCCGGATACGGAGATTCAAAAAATTCACGAACAGCCTTCTGGCTTTCCATCCGAATACCCAGTTTAAAACATGGTTGACGCGGCTGGGTTACTTGCACCAACGCACCTCCAAGTCGGTAAATATCTCCAATATGTATTTTCGACTCGTCAATTCCTTCAATCGTCAAATTTTCGCCAAACATCCCCCATTGCCAGTCCAGAGTCGGATAACGCTCTTGCCAAAACGGATAGTTATTTGATCCATAAATGTAGCAGGCCTTATCCACTCCACCATGGTAGCGGCGATCAATCACATGGTCATCTTTGACATCTTCTTGCTCCAATAATAGAGGTGAGTTCGTCGGATACTTATAAATTCCTGTTCTTACGTTTTTGCCGCGCCACTCGATTTCTACAGGCTGGCCAATGTTGGTTGATCGTACTTTCATCGTATGTTTAATTGCAATATTTAGTGCGGCTCATCCGCTAATCATCTTCGAGAATCTTTTTCACCCGACCGACTTCTCCGGTCTCAAGCCTTACCTTTATTCCATGTGGATGATTCGGTGATTTTGTTAGAATCTGCGCCACGTATCCATCGGTCAGCTCGCCTGTTCGTTGATGATGCTTTTGCACGATTTCAACATGACTTTCAATCTGTATATTGCTCCGTTTTGTACCTTCCATCTTTTTATTTTCGAAGAAACAATTATTTCGTGATATTAAAAAATTACTATTAATTAGAGGCACAGAATATTGCAGATATAAAAAAGTTGATATTCTTTTTCTATTTTCACAAAAACAAATATCAGAGTTTTTTGTCTTTATCTGAACAACTAGAAGTATCTACAAAATTCGGGAGTTATGACGACTAAAAGGGACTGGGAATTTTCTTCTTTTAAAAAGAATGGCGGTCAGAGCACAAAAGAAAATGATCCTATTCATCTGGAAAATTGTCCGCGCGGAGGAAATCGCTGTATCGATCAGCGATCAGAAATCAATAAGAATATTAAAAGCTCGCACGAACTCTTTCAAGATCGTCAGTATAATCATTCCATTGATGAACTAAAAGCTGCCTTTCACAAAACACTCGATCTACAAGATAGTCCATGCAATCAATGCGCAAGCTTATTTCGGCATCGGATTTTAGAATCTATGGAGCAAGTAAATCAGGAATTGCGAAGAATGACAACAGGTCTGTTCGGTTCCAGACGTTACAAAATCAGTTACCAATATGCTGTTTCAGTGATGGAAGAACTCAGACAGCTTAACAAATAAATTTGCAGTCAAAACGAAATTTGTCTATTACATTCATCCACAGCTTTTAACAATCATAAGCTCACCAAACTTCCACTCCTGTAATTAATGTAAATTGACCTAAGCGACTGCATTCGACACGACATTTTTACTACACGCAGAAAGAATGTTAAAAATCATTAAACCAAAGTTAACCATCCCTTACTACTTCTATAAACATCTTATATAACATACCGCTTTATATTTCCCAAATATTTAATTAGTTTTAAGCGTATATTAAAAATAACAAAAGGGATTTCTATATTTTTTCGATTCGTGAAAAGGATCAGCAGTGTGTGCTAGTGATAATTTTAGTATAGAAATAATGAAAGAAACGAAGGGATGGATTTTTTCACGGCTAAGTGGAAAACGTGAAAGAACATTAAAAAGTGAACCGATACAATTTGTTAGTTGTCAATATAACGGACGTAAGTGCGCCAAAAAACGATCTGCAATCAATCAATGCCTGCTAAATTCTCAAGATTTTTTTGCTGACCGACAATATGATGACTCCATTGATGAGTTGAAATCAGCATTTAACGAAACGATTGATATCCAAGGTTCTCCATGTACCAATTGTGCCAGTTTGTTCCGATCGCGTATTACGCAATCCATGGAGCAAATTCATGGAGAACTTCACCGCATGACTACCGGATTCTTCCGTTTAGATGACTACAAACCGAGTTATGAACTGGCTGATTCAACCATTAACGAATTTAAGAGTATCGATTAAAAAAGATAATTTACAATATACTTCAAACAGGTTTCTATTTTATCAGATTTAGAAGACCTGTTTTTTTTGTGCCTATACCGATCATGTTTCTTCCTACTCAAAAATTAGCTTTATTTGTAATTCAAATTAATTGACCCAATTCGTATAGTAGTTACTTGATGGTAAACAAATTCATAGAGAATGATGCATTTCTAATTCTGGCTTTAAAAGAAGGTCAGGAAAAAGCTTACGATTTTATCTTCAGAAAGTATTACAAAGCCCTGTGTGCTCAGGCAAACATTTACCTTAATGATCTTGACCTTGCGCAAAGTCTGGTACAGGATTGCTTTATAAAATTTTGGGAAAAACGAAATCAAGTTGATACTATTGAGAATTTATCTTCATATCTATCATTTATGGTTCGCAATAAATGCATCGACCATATACGTAAAGAGCCACATCATCATGAATTAAATACGATTATAGCCAACAAGTCTATCGATCATCAAGCTGATGCACAACTACTATCTCATGAGTTTGAAGAGAAACTGGTGCAGACACTTACCCAACTACCCGACCGATGCAGAATTGCCTTTGAATACAGCAGGTTTGAAAACCTCACCTATCCGGAGATAGCAAAAAAAATGGGCATCTCGGTAAAAGCAGTGGAAGGACTAATGAGTCGATCATTAAAAATACTTCGTTCGAAACTAAAAGACTACCTGCCGATTGTCATTTTAATTTATCGGATAACTCACTAAAAAAATAAAAAAACAAGAATTAATCTAGGGTACTCCACCTATTTCAACGTCCTTAAGAAAAACAAAGGAATAGCCGTGGAGAAATCGCAGATCGAATCATTAATAATTAAAGACTTTTCTGGTCATTCAACCCCAGAAGAGAAACAAACGATAACCAACTGGGTCAATCAATCATCAGCCAATAAACAATCATTTGAGGCTTACCGGAAACTTTGGAAAGACTCCAGACTGCTGACTTTAAACGATACGATTGATACCGAGTTTGCCTTAAAAGAATCCAAAAAACAAATCCCTGGATTCAACCGAAAAACACGTTGGTTAACCTATTGGAAACAAGCTGCCGCAGTTTTAGTAGTATCTATACTAATTTCGTCGGCCTTCAACTTTCTTCTAAAGCCAACAATTAATTCCGACTACGTAATTTATCAGGAAGTCAAAGCCGCGTTCGGCACACAAACACAACTTCAATTAGCCGACGGAACTACTGTTTGGCTGAATGCCGGTAGTCGGTTAAGTTTCCCAACTTCTTTCGAAAATCAACAGCAACGCAAAGTTCAACTGGTAGGCGAAGGCTTTTTTGAAGTTACAAAAGATCGTAAGCACCCTTTTATCGTATCGACTTCAAAATTGGATATCAAAGTACTTGGAACCTCCTTCAATGTAAATGCCTATGAAAATGAAGATGAAATAACGGTTGCTTTGAAAGAAGGAAAAGTTAGTATTTTAAAAACAACGAATAACGATTCGAAACAGTTACTCGACCTAAACCCATTGGAAGTTGCGAGCTATAATTTGAGTTCCAACCAAATTCTTCACACAAAGGACGCAGACCTCAAACGCTACACAGCATGGAAAGAAGGGCTGATTGTATTCTTCGACGATCCGGTTGAAAAAGTAGTTTCCAGACTGGAAAACTGGTACAATGTAAAAATAGAAGTAAAAGACAAAGAGCTACTGAAAGAGCATATCACGGGTACATTCAATGATAATTCATTGGAGCAAGTACTTCAATTCCTAAGCATTATGTCGCCAATCGAATACCAATTCGTTGAAGACAACACCGGTGAAAACAAACAAAAAATTATCTTATCAAGAAAATAAACTCAATTACATTAACAAAAATGAAATTGCCTATGTAAACAAATCAATCTCAAAAAAAAACAGGAAAGTGTTGACGCACTCCCCTGTTCAATTCTTCAACCTGAACCGAAAATTCAGGTCATATAAAATTGTACTAACTAATACGTTACAAATCTATGGAAAAAAATGTAAATGTGCTGGACATCTTACAAAAGATTGCCCGGCTAAGAGTTTTTATTATTATGAAACTAACCGTATTTTTCATATGCTTCTCTGTATTGAGCAGCATAGCTTCAGGAACCTATTCTCAGAGTTCAAAAATCTCGCTGAACCTGAATAATACTTCTATCAAGTATGCGCTGAAAGAAATTGAAAACACAACAAACTACTATTTTCTTTACAACAATGATTTAATTGATGTAGAAAAAACGGTGAGTGTTCAGATTGACAGCAAAAACATCGAAGACGTTCTCGATCAATTATTTAAAGATGAGAACGTCAAATACGTTGTGATGGAGCGGCAGATTATTATTACACCGAAGAACTCTAGCAATCAAACAGTTATTAGCCAAAGAGAAATTACAGGACAGGTAACTGACTCTAGTGGAGATCCATTGCCCGGAGTAACAGTAGTCCTCAAAGGGACTACTAACGGAACGATTACTGACTTTGATGGAAATTATACGATTCAAGCAACTGCTGATGATGTACTCGTGTTTTCATTTGTAGGAATGGCCAGCAGAGAAGTTTTAATTGGAGACAAGCGAACAATATCAATAACACTACAAGATGAAGCCATTGGTGTTGATGAAGTTGTGGTTGTTGGATACGGTGTGCAGAAACGATCAGACATTACTGGTTCGGTGACATCAGTACCCTCTGATCGTTTAGGAAAAGTGCCTGTTACCAACCTCATGCACGCCATCGAGGGATCGACAGCAGGGTTAAATATAACACAAACCTCATCGGTGCCGGGAAGCTCTGGTGACATGCAAATTCGAGGAGTAAACTCCATTAATGCAAATACAAGTCCATTCATTGTATTGGATGGCATCCCATTCTTTGGCGTAACAAATGATATTAATCCGAATGACATAGAATCAATTGAGATTCTAAAAGATGCTTCAGCCGTAGCTATTTATGGTACCCGCGGCACGAATGGTGTCATATTAATTACCACAAAGCGTGGTAACCCCCAAGACGGAAAACCTAAGATTACTTACAATGGCCACGTAGGTATCGAATCGATTGCGCATAAACTACAGCCAATGGGCCCTGAGCAATACATACAGAAATACACCGACTACCATGTTGTTAACGGCTTGACACAACAGAATGTTTTACCGAACCAATCAGAGATTGAGAATTATAACCTGTGGCAAGATGGCCAATTTAAGCCCGTGGATTGGTTAGATGAAGCAACACAAACCGGTATTATTCAGGATCACAGTATCAGCATTTCCGGAGGAACAGACAAAATGCAGTATTTTGTTTCCGGAGGTTATTTGGATGAGAAAGGTGTCGTCAAAGGTTACCAGTTCAAAAGAGCCAGTTTCCGCTCAAACATCGATGCGAAAATCAATGACTATCTGAAAATCGGAACTTCTACATTCTTCACGAATAATAATTACGATGGTGGTCGTGTTAACTTCCTTGAAGCAACAGCAATGAGCCCGTTTTCAAAACCTCGCGATGAAAATGGCAATTACATTACTTATCCGATGTCTCCGGAGCTGTTATGGGAAAACCCATTGTTAGGTTTAACCGAAGATCGTTTGGACAGGAACATGAACCTGACCGGAAACGGATATATTGAAGTAACTCCCGGAATTCCAGGATTGAAGTATCGGATGAACGCGTCTTACATTTTCAATATAAACAGAAAAGCAGGTTATTCCGGTCGCGCTTCAAACGACCAAAGCGGTACTGCTACTGTTGACAATAGCCAGACTGATAACTGGGTTATTGAGAATATTCTATCATATACAAAAGATTTCGACAAACACCATATTGATTTCACCGGCCTGTACAGTGCGCAGGAAGTGAAATACTTTAGAAGCTGGGGAACTTCACGTTCATTCATCAACGATGCCCTTACGTATTACAAGATGAGTGCAGGAGTATCTCAGTCAATTGATTCAGAAGGAAACAAATACTCACTATTGTCTCAAATGGGACGGTTGAACTATTCATACGATAGCCGATATCTTTTCACCTTCACTGCACGTCGCGACGGTTATTCTGCTTTTGGAGCCAATACCAGCAAATATGGTATGTTTCCGTCAGTAGCCTTGGGATGGAATATTGCCAATGAAAGCTTTATGCAAGACAATCCTGTTGTTCAACAATTGAAACTGCGTTTGTCATACGGAACAACCGGTAACATGGCAATTGATGTTAATCAAACTCAATCGACAGCAGAAACCGTTCAGTATCCTTTTGAAGGAACAGCTTATACGGGTATTCTCAACAACAAATTGGGTAATGCTAATCTAAACTGGGAAACAACAACATCGACCAATATTGGTGTTGACTTCAGTTTGTTCGACTTTAGAGTAAGTGGTTCGGTTGAAGCCTACAAAACGAAAACCGACGACATTCTTTTAAAACGTAATCTACCTGGAATTACAGGTTATTCAAATATTTGGGCGAACTTAGGTAAAATGCAGAATATTGGTTTGGATATTACCCTGAAGACAGTCAACATTAAAACCAATGAATTTGAGTGGACAACAGACTTTAATTTCTCAACCTATAGAAATGAAATCTTAGAACTGTATGGTGACGGAAAAGATGATGTTGGGAACCGATGGTTTATTGGTAAGCCGTTGAATAGTTTCTACGACTATGAGAAACTGGGAATTTGGCAACAAGATGAAGATCCATCAGGCAGTGACCCTATTGCGATTCCCGGCGACCTGAAATTTAAAGACCAATTATCGATTGATACAGATGGCGACGGCGTAGCTGATAAAGCTGATGGTCAGATTACCGGCCAAGAAGATAGAGTTGTCTTAGGTCGCACTGATCCTTCCTGGACCGGCGGTTTTACCAATACGATCAACTATAAGAACTTCTCTCTTCGTGCATTTTTTCAGATCTCTCATGGCGGTTTAAAGAGAAATAATAACTTACAGTATGCCGACTTGGCTTTCAGACGAAATGTACCATCCGGCTTTGAGTATTGGACAGAAGAAAATCAAAGTAACTACTGGCCTTCTTTGGCTGCCTACAAAAACTACCGTGGATACGGCTTCCCTGAAGATTGGAGCTACGTTCGCTTAAAAGATGTAACGCTAAGCTACAAAGTACCACAATCAGTACTTAACAAGTATCAGATCAACAGCTTGACTTTATTCGTAACAGGTAGAAACCTGCACACATGGACCAACTGGTTTGGCTGGGACCCGGAAATGAGCTATATCGAGCGTGGTGCTGACAATTGGACGAATAACTATCCTCCGATTCGAACAATTTCATTTGGTGTTAACCTGACGCTTTAATTTTCACACGAGTAAATTGAAAACTATTATGAAAAAACAAATTAAATTACTGATAAGTGCATGTGTATTTATATCATTAATCACCGCATGTTCCGATTCATTTTTAGATGAAAAGGTGCTGGATGCTTACGCTCCGGCCACTCTCGACAATAAATTGGGCTTCGAGGCTGCTTCAATCGGATTATACAACCATTTTAGTACCTGGAAAACGACAACTGATGATCAAACTATTTTAGGAATGTTCCAGTTAGGAACTGATATCGTTTGGAATCCAATGGGGCGCTCAAACGGCAATGCACGCCCATATCATAATTACCCGACCTTGACAGCAACCGATCCTGCAGCAGGTAAATACTGGCGGTATTTGTATAAACTGATTAATAATGCCAATGTAATGATCAGCAATGCAGACAACTCGACTGCAACAGATATGACCCAAGATGACTTGGCTGCTTACAGCGCTGAAGCAAAATTCTTCAGAGCGTGGGCCTATAACCAGTTGGTTACTTTTTGGGGCGATGTTCCTCTTATAAAAGATCCGCTTTCAGGTCCTCAAACAGATTTTACGCGTACTCCAAAATCCGATGTCAATACTTTGATTGAAAGCGACCTCACTTTTGCCATTGCTAACCTCTCTGATGTTGATGCAGCAAAAGAAGCTCGTGCCAACCAGTCGATGGCGCGTCAACTGTTGGCTACAGTTTATCTCCGTATTAATGAACCCGACAAAGCGGAAGTGCAATGCACAGCGATCATCGAGAGCGGAAAATTTAGTCTTGTTACTGAACGTTATGGTGACATGAATTTTGCAGGAGACGCCTTTTCTGATATGTTTCGGGAGGGCAAACAGCGCCGATCGCAAGGCAATACCGAAGTAATATGGGGGCTTCAGGTAGAAAACCCTGCCGATGTCTCAGGTGGAAGTACAGGAGCGTCTCAGCTACGTCGTATTTGGAATGGTGGCTATTACGATGCCCCGGGAATGGTACCTTGTGACTCTTTAGGAGGTCGTGGTATTGCTCGTTTGCGTCTGGACAATTGGGTTATCTATAATCTTTACGACGAGGGTGATATGCGTAATTCAGAATACACCATACATCACAATCTCTACTTCAACAACCCGGATCCTAATTATGATAATATTCGTGGCATGCTAATTCCTTATGGTGAAGAATCAACTTTTACCTTGGTCGATGGTGCTACATTCAATATCACGAAATTGGATACGATTTACCGATTGGCACCCTTTACCTTGAAATGGGGCCAATTTGACCCCCGCGACCCCTTTGGATGGGGAATGTGGAAGGACATCATCATGATGCGCTTAGGTGAAACCTACTTACTAAGAGCTGAAGCTCGCTTGATGCAGGACGACCCCGAAGGAGCGGCTGATGATATCAATAAGTTGCGTGTTCGTGCTCATGCCCCAAGCGTTAGCTCAACCGATATGACACTTGATTTCATTTTAGATGAACGTGTGCGGGAGTTGTTAGCAGAGGAAAACCGTCGTGAAACACTTGTTCGTACCGGAACATTGCTGGAACGCGCAACACGTTTGGGCGGAACCGGATTTTTAGCTGATGGTAATCTGGAAGCAACCACTGGAATAGAAGAACATAATATGCTATTTCCTATTCCTCAAAGCGAAATTGACCTGAACAAAGACGCTGAATTGGAACAAAACCCTGGCTATTAATTGCACCGTGGCAAAAGAACAAATAGATTAACTCTATCAAAGGACAATAAAAGAAGAGGCTATCTGCATACCGGGTAGCCTCTCTTTACCCATTCATCCACACATTTTTCTATTTGACACACAAACAACAAGATCTTTTATTATTTTCGAAAACTGCAACAGGATAATCGCATAAAATACAAACCCAATAACTGACCAAAAGATGAAATCATTCCGGCACACAAAAATTTTCGAACAATCAAAAATATTTTTTTTAGTGAATTGGCTAAAAGAAATCCGTTCCGCATACCAGATAAGTTACTCACTGAAAAGATGCTTGTGGATTTTAGTCGTTTGCTATAGCCTTACCGGATGTTCAGAAAACAAAAAGCACGATTCTCCTCATATCACACAATCATACGTAGTAGCCAAAGAAGGAGCCTGGTGCTGGTTTGCCGATCCTCGTGCCATCCACTATGAAAATGAAGCGGGAACGATTAATAAAACGTTTATCGGCTATATCGATATTCACGGCAACATTAAAGCGACTCAGCACGATTTTGCCACGGGGGAAACACAAGAGGTATTAATCCGGTCCTGGTTTCAACCGGACGATCATGACAATCCAACCTTTTTGGTACTCCCAGATGAACGGGTGATGGTCTTCTACTCACGACATACTGATGAGCCTTGCTTTTACTATCGGGTATCCAATAATCCCGGAGATATCACTGATCTGGGCCCGGAACTAAAAATTGAAACAAAATACAACACCACCTACCCCTCCCCTTTTATCCTGTCCGACGATCCGGAACATTTTTACTTATGCTGGCGGGGTATCAGCTGGCATCCTACCATCGCCAAATTATCGATCCCCGACCAGGAAGGACAGGTTGAACTAGTCGACGGGCCAACCCAAATCGTTCAGTCCACTGCTTCCAGACCTTATGCCAAGTATGTCAGCAACGGAAAAGATAAAATTTACATGGCTTACACCACCGGACATCCTGATCCGACGATGCCAAACTATCTGTACCTGAACTACATCGACATTGATAAAATGGAGCTAAAGGACATCAATGGTAAAGTACTCGCAAAAATTGGTGATGAGATGCACCATGTTGCCGCAACGGAAGCCTATCAGCAAAAATATGGTCAGGCTGTAGTTGATCAGACACAACTTCGGGACTGGCTTTGGCAAGTGGTGCTGGACGAAAATGAACATCCGGGAGTCGCCATGGTGCGAATCAGTGAGGACAAAAGCTCACATGACTATTACTATGCCCGCTGGACTGGTAGTGAATGGCAAAAGACCTTTCTGACCAATGCCGGAGGTCATTTTCATCAGTCGCCAGAGATCGAAAAATGCTACAGCGGAGGAATGGCTATTGACGATCAAAATCCGAACGAAATTTATTGCTCCGTGCCCGTTGATGGTAAGCATGGCGAGGTTTACGAGTTGATCAAATACACCATCGACGAATCGGGTGCCATCAGTCACACCGATACATTAACCAAAGATTCGGAGTTAAATAATGTACGCCCGTTTATTGTTTCCAACAGGGAAGATTCTCCATTGAAATTGACTTGGATGAACGGTAACTACTACGATTGGATTGTAAGCGAGAAGCGCCCATTGGGATTTAACACATCTATTTTTGCAGACTATAACTTGAGCCAAGATATTGCGCTGAACAACGGTTTAGTCTCTGATGATTCGCTAACCAACCAAACAGTTAAACTCCCGGATTCGAAGGAGTTTTCCATTTTCCTGAACATCAAATTGGATACAGCGAATTACTCCGGAGCATTGCTTACAAGCAACAAATTTGAATACGGATTGAATACCGAAACCGCGAAACCATACCTTCGTTATGACGAACAAGTAGCCAACAGTAACAATATACTGGGGAACTCCGATCGCTGGCAAACGGCCAATCGCTCAACAGGCGGTGTTTGGTATGATCCGGTGAAGTACACCTCCATTGGCTTGACATTGGTTTTTGCAAATGGGACATTAACCACTTACATCAATGGACTAATCGATCAGGTGATGGAACTGGATGAGTGGTCCGTGAAGCAACTAAAACCGGGGAAGCTGATCCTGAAAACCAACGATTATAAAGTCTATAACCGCAAGTTGAATTACAACGAAATCAAACAGCTCTCCGAGAAATAATACATCTAAAAATCAAATACTAAAACACATAAACATAAACAAATCATGCTAAAACAACTATCGATCGGAATACTAGCCCTGGCAACCCTGTTTGGCTGTACAGCTCCTGAACCTAAAGAAAAAGCATTGGACCAAGTCATTAATGAGTCGCTCGACTTTGCCACCCAACAAAGTTTACAAATGGCCGAATCACTGAAAGATCAGCCGGATCGTTTGCCACAAACGATCGACGACGAAGGCAAGCTGGTCACTTGTAGCTCCGACTGGTGGGTGAGTGGATTTTTCCCGGGCGTACTTTGGTATTTGTACGAAAACAATCCTTCTGACTCGTTGAAAAGCTGGGCCACCAACTACACGCTGCGTGTAGAAGATCAAAAATATACGACTGACAACCATGATGTTGGATTCATGATCTTCTGTAGCTTTGGTAATGCCTATCGACTAACCGGAAATTCTGCTTACAAAGAAGTCATCCACACCGCCTCAAATTCATTGATTACCCGCTTCAATCCCACCGTCGGCTGTATTCGTTCGTGGGATCCTGCTCCCTGGAGTAAGCACTGGCAGTTTCCGGTCATCATCGATAACATGATGAACCTTGAAATGCTGGAATGGTCAGCGAAAACCTTTGACGACACCACTTACAGTCATATAGCCGAAACGCATGCGAATACCACCATGGAAAATCATTTTCGTGATGATTACAGCAGCTACCACGTGGTATCCTATGACACGATAACCGGAGAAGTGGAAAGAAAAAATACCGCGCAGGGCTATTCCGATGACTCTGCCTGGGCACGCGGACAGGGATGGGGTTTGTACGGTTACACCATGATGTATCGCGAGACCGGAAATGAAGCCTATCTGAAACAAGCCGAGGGAATCGCTGATTTTATCTTAGCTCATCCGAACCTCCCAGCTGACAAAATTCCTTATTGGGACTTTAATGCACCGAATATCCCTGATGCCAAACGCGATGCATCAGCCGGAGCAATTATCTGCTCGGCATTGATCGAGTTGAGTGAGTACGTAGCAACTGAAAAAGCGAATCAATACCTGGAAGTTGCAAAAACGCAGCTTCAAAGTTTAAGCTCTTCGACTTACCGGGCCGAATTGGGTGAAAACGGCAACTTCATACTAAAACACAGCGTGGGACATATGCCCGCCAGCTCGGAGGTGGATGTTCCGCTAACTTATGCCGACTACTACTATGTTGAAGCGTTAATGAGAATGAAAAAAAAGTTGGCAGCAAATTAGTAAGCCTGATCAATCGGGTATTTGATAGATTTCAATATGAAACGACTAGTAAAAATGTATGGCGGGATACTTGTTGTAACACTGCTTACATCATGCGCACCAAAGGCTGATCCTCTAATAACACCAAAAACACAACTTTCAACGATTGGAAATGGGTGGGCCGAAAATAGCATCAATGCCACTGTATTTCGGAAAAACTCAGTTGTCTCCTCCGACAACTACCAGTTTGTGGCTTATTACGATAGCTCTGCTCATGTTGTTTTGGCTCGTCGTAAACATGGCAGTAACAATTGGACAATTAAGCAAACACGCTATACCGGTAATATTCGCGATGCCCACAACGTCATCAGCATTATGGTCGATGGTGATGGCTACCTGCACATGAGCTGGGATCACCACAACAACCCACTGCATTATTGCCGAAGTTTGCAAGCAGAAGGGTTAGAACTGGGAGAAATGATGCCAATGGTTGGAGAGGACGAACAGGTTGTCTCCTATCCCGAGTTTTATGCCATGGCCGATGGTGGTCTGCTTTTCGCCTACCGCGATGGTGGTTCGGGAAACGGAAACCTGGTATTGAACCGCTACGATCTAAACACTCAAACCTGGTCGCGCCTTCAAACCAACTTAATCGACGGTGAAGGACAGCGCAACGCCTACTGGCAAATGCATGTCGACCAACATGGAACCATTCATGCTTCCTGGGTGTGGCGCGAAACACCTGATGTGCACTCCAATCACGACATGTGTTACGCCTGCTCGAAAGATGGCGGACAAAGTTGGGAAAAATCAACCGGTGAACCCTACAATCTTCCGATTCGAAAAGCCACCGCAGAAGTCGTCAAAAAAATACCGCAAGGAAGCAACCTGATCAACCAAACGTCGATGACTGCGGATGAAGATGGCAATCCCTACATCGCAACTTATTATAAGGAAGCCGGTGATTCATGCACCCAGTTCCATGTCATTTACTTAAATGAAGGACAATGGAAATCGTCAACCGCAACATCACGAACCCTGGATTTTGAGTTAGGAGGAGTTGGTTCGCGGAGTATTCCCATTAGCCGCCCCCAGCTCGTGATTCTGCAAAACGGAAACTCAAAGCAGCTGGCACTGGTATACCGGGATGAAGAGGTTAAAAACAATATTGTGCTGGCGACTTCACCCTTAAGCAATAAATTGGATTGGACTTCTCAGCTTATCAGTCCTCACCCTGTTGACCGCTGGGAACCTTCTTACGACAGCGAGTTGCTAAAAAAACAAAACAAGCTTCATCTATATTTTCAGCGCGTGGCACAAGGGCAGGCAGAAACAACCATTTCGTTGTCTCCTCAACCCGTCGGGATACTGGAACTCGGATTATAAAACTAAAAAAGGATGGCCTTCACCAAAGAGGTCATCTTTCTTTTTGACAACAAATTCGGTCAACAATAAGGAAAAGCATTCGTTGTAAGAGAATGAAATTTTCTATTCTTTTGCACACCCCATAACAATGCCGGGATGAATCAACAAAAAAACGACTGGATCCAACAACGCTTACTTCTGATTGCCGGGATTATCTTCCTGGCTTTTAACCTGCGCCCTGCGATTACCTCAGTTGGACCGTTGATTGCCACCATTCAGGAAAGCCTGGGAATTAACAACCTGAAAGCAGGATTCATTACAACCATCCCGTTAATCGCCTTCGCCGTGTTTTCTCCGTTTGTCGCCAGAATTAGTCAACGCTGGGGAAACGAGCGAACCTTATTCTTTTCATTGCTCGCTTTGCTCATCGGAATTTTGGTTCGCTATTCTCAGAACCTTTGGGTTTTCTATTTCGGAACGCTCATCATTGGTTCCGGAATTGCTTTTATGAATGTCTTACTCCCAAGCATTATAAAAGCTGATTTTCCGAAACGTATCGGGTTAATGACCAGCGTATACACCACTGCGATGTGCAGCATGGCCGGCTTGGCTTCTGGAGTTAGCGTACCCTTGGCCAACGGAGCCGGTTTGGGATGGGAAAAAGCACTCGTGATATGGGGACTCTTAGCACTGATCGGTCTTTTGCTCTGGATTCCACAGCTAAAACATCATCGCCAGCCCGCAACTGTTAAGCCTGAAACTCCTCCTGTAAGTTCGATCTGGAAATCAAGTACAGCTTGGGCAGTCAGTATCTTTTTTGGCTTTCAGTCATTCATTTTCTACTGTGTCGTGGCTTGGCTTCCCGCCATCCTGCTCAATAAAGGGATGAATGAACAAACGGCAGGATGGATGCTGCTATTCGTACAGATCATCGGGCTGCCAGCAACTTTCCTCTCGCCAATCATCGCCTTAAAATTAAAACGAATGTGGATGTCCGTCGCTGTCATCGGACTGATTAATCTATTGGGATTTGCCGGATTGATCGTCTTTCATCAAACAAGCCTGCTTATTAGCTCCATTGCATTGATTGGTTTGTCAACCGGAGGAAGTATCAGCCTGGCCTACCTGATTATCAGCTTAAAATCAGAAGACCCAAAGCAAGCCACGCAATTATCAGGAATGGCACAAGCCGCAGGATATTCTCTCGCAGCCATAGGACCAGTATTCCTGGGATTTACCTACGACCATACAGGTCTGTGGCTTTATCCGATCCTGATTATCCATTTGGCAAACCTTCTCATGCTGAGCTTTGGTATCCGCTCAGTCCTGCCAAAAGCCAGAATTTAGCCGGCAACAAACCATGCGATAACTGACATCCGATTCCGCATTTCAATACACATTCAAGCTGACTTCCGCTTGCCATAACCTCTCCCGGCCCTTCGTTCTCTACTTCATAAAAGTATCCCGAACAGCTGTTTCTTCTCCGGCTTTAACCATTACATCCAGCCGCTCTGTATAGGGCTCAATTAGCGATGCTCATAAACCAACTAAAAACAGTGTCATTCTTGTTGTCATTTCAAATCGTTATTCAGAGCTATTATAAATGACAAAACCAGAGTCAAAATCAACATACATCAATCCCCACGAATAGTGATTTCCGAATCATTAACTGCCGCTTCATACTAAAAAAATAAATCCCAGCCCATGACATCTTCTAATCAGTATTCAATTCTAAAAAAATAAAACCCAAAAAACACCGTTCATGAGCTAGAAAGGCTTGTTTATGTAGAAAAACAAGCAACTCATCAAACTTTACACTCTCCTAACATTAACTTAATCTGATTGAGTATTTTTGTTCACTGGTTCTTGCAGCTGTATCAATCTCACTAGATGATAAAAAAAACGAACTCTGCAATTGAGCCTTAAGGAAGCACAGTTTTGAAAAGTTAACATCTGCGGATATGAAAAGTAAAACAGACAAATCAGTTGAAAAAAAAACAGAAACCCACAAAAAGGCAAACAGATATCTATTTTTCACCACGAAAGAGCAACCTTTATCGTTTAAAAACATCATACACTGTAATAAAAACAACAACTTTGCGTAGCTTAATCTCACTCGAACAATAAATAAGTCAATTTTACACGATTAACACATATAGAAAAAGGGACATAATGCATCTAAAACAAACTTGTAAAGCAACCATTGCGCTCACGCTACTACTCATTCACCTATTATCAACCGCACAAGTTCGCCCAAATATTCAGGTTGATAAATTAAGCGATAAACAAGTAGAGCAAATTGTAGAAGAAATAAACAGCCGTGGCTTAACCATGGAGCAAGCGATACAGTTAGCTAAAGCACGCGGAGCCTCCTCGCTTCAAATCAACCAATTACAGTCTCGGATTCAACAACTACAAATGGGTGGCAGCGAACTAACAGCACCATCAATCAATCAGGCGGGCGATAAAACAACATCCAGCGCCGATAGCATTTCAACGAAAGCGAACATCCAGGCGACAGATAAAAACAAAAAGATCTATGGTTTTAACTTGTTCAACGCGAACAACCTGACCTTTGAACCTTCAATAAACATACCGGCACCCGACAATTATGTGGTTGGCAGTGGCGATCAGCTAACGATCAACATCTGGGGAGCAAGTCAGCAAACCTACCAACTTCAGGTTGATGGCAACGGAAACATCCAAATTCCCGACCTCGGCCCGGTGCATGTTGGCGGAATAAACTTCAATCAGGCCGAAAGAAAAATCAGCCAGCGTTTACAAGCCATTTATAGTGGAATGGGCGGTGAAAACCCGAATACCTTTGCCAGCGTAAGTATCAATAACCTGCGCTCGATAAAGGTCAACGTTGTGGGCGAAGTTAATGCTCCCGGAACCTATACGCTTCCTGCTACTGCAAGTGCTTTTAATGCGCTATACCTTTCCGGTGGACCGAACGAGAACGGGTCATTTCGCCAAATTAAAGTGCTTCGTCAAAATAAAGAAGTAGCCACTATCGATGTATACAACTTTCTGATTCAGGGCAAAATCAACAGTAATGTTTCCCTGCGTGATCAGGATATGATTTTAATTCCAACCTACGAAAAGCGGGTTGAAATATCGGGTGCCTTTAAACGGGAAGGCTACTTTGAGCTTACTGAACAGGAGACTTTGGCTGACCTGATTAGCTATGCCGGCGGGTTTACTGACCAGGCCTACCAAGAACGGCTGACCATTACCCGCACAACGGGTCGCGAACTAAAAGTAGTGGATGTAACCCGTGATAATTTCGATCATTTCATCCTTCAGAATGGAGATCTGATTGAAGCCGGAGAAATTATCGATCGTTATGAAAACAGGGTGAGCATCGAAGGGGCTGTTTTCCGTCCGGGCACTTATGCCCTTACCGATGGCATGCAGCTGTCTGACTTAATCAAAAAAGCTGACGGCTTAAAAGAAAATGTATTTAGCAACCGCGGCGTACTTCTGCGTTTGGGAGCCGACCTCACCCCCCAAACCACCGCCTTTGACGTTTCAGAGATCGTCAATGGGGATAATGACATCGCGCTAAAGCGTGAAGACCAGGTGATCATCAAGGATATTTTCAGTATGCGCGAAAGCCGCTTTGTCCGAATCTTTGGGCAAGTGCAAAATCCGGGCGAATACGAATACCTGGAGCAAATGAGCTTAAAAGACCTCATCTTTTTATCAGGAGGCTTTACCGAAGCGGCCAGCTCATCGTTCATCGAGCTGGCACGTCGACACGACCACGAAACCGCGGCAACGGTGACCAACCAGCTGGCATCGCTCTACCAGTTCGATATTAGCCGAAATCTGGAGCTCGATCAGGATGGTGCCGCTTTCGAAATAAAGCCTTACGATTACATCTACGTCCGCAAAGCTCCTTCATACAACCAACAACGAACCGTCACCATTCAGGGCGAAGTTGTTTATCCCGGGCCCTATAGCCTCCGCAGCAAAACAGAACGAATTTCAGATTTGATTAAGCGTTCGGGAGGATTAACACCGCAAGCGTTTAGCAAAGGAGCGATATTACAGCGGCGGCAAATGGAAGAAGAGATTATCAAGCAGTCTATTCATGCGGCTCTGGACGATAGCCTGACTGAAAAAGCACAGGAACAACTCAACGGCTACCGAAAACTGGAACTCCGTTTAGCAGACATTATGGCAAATCCGGGATCGTTGTACGATTATATTTTGCGTGAAGGCGACCAGATCATTGTCCCTGAAGAAGTGCAGGAAGTGAGCATTTCGGGCGAAGTGCTCAATCCGATTGGTCTGGCCTACCAACCCAATAAATCGCTGAAATACTACATCAACCGATCGGGCGGATTTAGCAGCGACGCCAAAAAAGGAAAGGTGTTCGTTATTTATAGCGACGGAACGACCAAAGTCACCAAAGGACTGTTTAATAGAAGTTACCCCAAACCGGAGCCCGGCAGCCAGATTGTTGTTCCCTCAAAACCCGAACGACCAACAGGAGACAACACCTCAAAATGGCTGGCTATTGCCAGTACGTTTTCATCACTTGCCGTAGCCGTAGCTGCCTTATTACGATAAAGATTGATCTAATTCACTCACCGGGTAAAATCAAATTCGGCTAAAAACCGGAAAAATAAAACCCGAAAATG
Organism: Sunxiuqinia sp.; assembly: GCF_055140945.1. Taxonomy (NCBI): domain Bacteria; kingdom Pseudomonadati; phylum Bacteroidota; class Bacteroidia; order Marinilabiliales; family Prolixibacteraceae; genus Sunxiuqinia; species Sunxiuqinia sp. Next base: position 4,601 of record NZ_JBSQYS010000032.1, on the reverse strand, counting down.
TTCGTTCATGAGTGAAAACACCCCATTCATTAAAAAAAATGAGGCGTTCATCAAATTTTACGTTAAGCTAACATACATTTAAACATATTGAGTAATTTTGCTACTCATTAACGTCTGTTTTCTTACAGGCGTTATCTATTTTCAATCGAAGCCAAACTCAGCAAATTGGGACTGAGGAGGCGGAGCTGTGAAAAGTCAGCACATCACAAAGACAAGAACTTGCGAACGCACGATAGCCGAAAATCAAAAACCAACACTCACAACCCAGCGATCTTAGCCGACCCCACAAGTCCCCTTTAGGGGATATCGGGGTGAAAATAAGAAAGAACGAAGTTACGAACTCACGATAACCAAAAACCAACACTCATCATCCCTCATAAAACACCTACATGCTCGAAGCCTTAATCACCTCAAAAACCAGAATTAAAATACTACTCAAGTTCTTCCTGAACAAGACGAACAAGAGTTACTTGCGAAGCATGGAGCAAGAGTTCGGCGAATCATCCAATGCCATCCGAATCGAGCTAAACCGTTTTGAAAAAGCGGGATTGCTAAAAAGCTATTTTGATGGCAATAAAAAGTACTTTCAGGCAAATACTGAACACCCTTTGTTCAACGATATCAATAGCATCATTTTAAAAATGGTCGGAATTGATACCATCATTGAAAACATTGCACAACGGCTAAAAAATGTTGATGCTGCATACCTGTCCGGTAATTTTGCACAAGGCATCGACTCCAAAATAATCGATATCATACTGGTTGGAAATCAGATCGACAGCAGCTTGATTAACAACTATATCAACAAGGCTGAGAAAATAATAGACCGAAAAATACGTTACATTAGCATTCAGAAAGAGGAAATGAATGATTACCTGAAAAACACCCCAACGCTATTGATATGGACCAATGATCAATCAATTCCAAAGAAATAACAATCCATCAGAAAAAGAAGCCGAATTAGTTGAAGTGAGCACAAAGTCTGATCTAAAAAGTAATCCAATTTCATACTCAATATGTTTCGAATCAATCCGACGAGGATCAAAATAAGAATACTATTAGCCGGTTTAATCCTTTGCTGCTCAGGAATAGCAAAAAGCAATCCACCCGGAGAAATCGGCCAAAACCAATGGATCATTTCTTTCCAACCGGGAATAAATGGAATTGTCACCGAATTTACGCCATCCCTTAGCTTTCTCGAAAACGAATTTAATCATGATCCGGCGTTTTCGTTTGATATCGCGCTTTCTCACACATTGGGAAAACACTGGGAAACAGGAGTCAACCTCACACTTAGCAAGCTAAAAGGCTCCAGCGACCTTCCTGATTTTTCGGCATTTGGAAATCATGCTGCGTTTTTAAGCTTATACCAGGCACCCGTAAACTACGAAACCGAAAGCAAATCGCTCTACGCTTTTATCCGTTATTATTTCAGGGAGTTTACCAGCTTGAGCAGAAACAACATCCGCATTGACCCGTTTGTCGAAATGGGTATTGGAGCAAACCAATTCAAAACCCAATTAAATTATGACGAAGTTCCTACCGGGGAAGCTTCACCCAACATTTTTATGAAAGGACAAGGCTATAACCCACTGCCCGGCAGTTCGGCGCAATACACGGCTGGAACAGGAACATTAATCAATTTTAAACACAACTGGAATCTCATTTTATCCTTCAACATGGATCTGATCAATTCGGATGTGATGGATGCCGTACATAATTACACAAGTAAGGGTGATCGCAACCATGCGAAAACATTAGTTACCCGATTCAAAGTAGGAGTGACAATTCCACTATCGGGTCCGGTACAACAAAGCAACTATTATATGCCGTGGGCACCCGGACATTAAAGAATAAAAAATACACCTCCTGAAAAAACAAACACCACCATGAAATCATTGTCATCTCTCCTATTTTTAGTGCTTATCTGCTTTGCGATTCAATTGAAAGGGCAAGAGATTCCTCAAAATGTTAATGTGAAGAAGCTGAGTAACGAACAGGTCAAGAAAGCCAAGGAAACGCTTGATCAGAGTGGATTGTCGCGCGAAGCCGCTATTGAGGTGGCCCGACAAAAAGGAGCCAGTGAGCAACAAATCCAGGAGATGCTCAACAGGATGGACGGTCTGGACAACCAACAGTCGTCGATGGACGACTCTCAGGCAGTGGAAGAAGAAGGAGTGGAGGAAAACACGGCAGATGAAGAGACAACAACCACCCAAAAGGCTGCGATCAACACTCCCCGGGATACCCGGTTTGGTGCGTTCCTTTTTAGGAGAAGTAATGTTAGTTTTGAGCCCAACCCCAATCTGCCAACTCCCAAAAACTATCGCATTAACATTGGAGATCAAATCCTCATTGTCATTTGGGGAAACTCGCAAGCATCCTATCAACTAAATGTAAATAGAAACGGGCAGGTCATTATTCCCGATATTGGCCCGGTTAATATTGCCGGACTCCCCTTTGCCGATGCAGAACAAAAATTAACCGGTAAGCTATCGACCATTTATGCCGACATGAAAGGCCAAAAGCCCAGCACCTTTGCTCAGGTCGACTTAGGAAAAATGCGCTCCATCAAAGTCAACATCATTGGTGAAGCACAAACCCCCGGTTCATATACGCTACCGGCAACAGCTAGTGTTTTCAATGCCTTGTACCTCTCAGGCGGCCCCAACAATATTGGCTCATTTCGCGAAATCCAACTGTTACGAAACAACCAGCTTTTTAAAACCATTGACATCTACAAGTACCTGCTTGGTGGCGACCTCTCAGAAAATATTATTTTACAGGATGAGGATATTATCTTTATTCCAACCGCTCTCAAGCAAGTTCAGGTGGATGGGGCTTTTAAAAGAACCGGACAGTTTGAACTCGAAGAAAATGAAAAGCTGCCTCAGTTAATCACCTATGCCGGAGGTTATACAGATGAAACCTATACCCACCGCATGAAGCTTTACCGGAAAACACAGGAAGGAATGGAAATCAAAGACTTTACAGAAGATCAGATTTCATCCATTAAACTTGAAAACGGTGACCGGTTAATCGCATCAAAAATTCTGGATTCCTATACCAACCGGGTAACCATCAGCGGTTCGGTCTTACGTCCCGGAGAATATGAGCTGACCAACAACTTCAAACTCTCGGAGTTAATCTCCAGGGCCGACAGCATTACACCCGATGCCTATTTAAAAGGTGGGCATCTTATTCGTTATAATGATGACCTCTCGACCAAGCTGATTACTTTTGAACTCAAAGATATCCTCAACGGCACACAAGACATTTTTCTTCAACCCGAAGATGAGATCCGGATAAAGTCACACTTCCAACTGGAAGAGCAGGAGACCGTGCGCGTTTCAGGCCAGGTCAACAACCCAAGATCTTTCCCCTATATGGATGGGATGACCTTGCGCGATGTCATTTACCTGGCCGATGGATTTAGAGAAGGAGCCGACAGCACCGCCATTGAAGTGTCGCGTCGCTTAGGTACCGAAAAAGAAGCAGAGTATGGTGACACCCTGCGTTACACCTTCTATTTTTCCTTAGACCGTAAGCTGAACATGGATTCACCAACCGGTCGGTTTTTGATCCAACCGTTCGACCGCATCTCTGTGCCAACAGCTCCCGGATACCTGCAACCCGGGGAGGTACACATTCAGGGCGAAGTGATACGGGCCGGCGAATATGCCCTAAACACCCGGGGCATGAGAATTACTGACCTGCTAAATAAAGCGGGAGGACTTACACCCGATGCATTTCCACAAGGAGCTATCTTTAGGCGCAACAGCGAGGTACTGGGCAGCGAGGTTGTTGGCATCGAGCTGCAAGAGATTATCAACAACCCGAATAGCCGAAACGATCTTTTTTTGATGAACGGTGATGTACTCACCATTCCCAAACGCTTACAAACTGTAAAAGTGAGTGGTAATGTCCTGAATCCACTATCGCTGACTTTTGAACCCGGCAAATCAGTGTTGTATTATGTCGATAAAGCAGGTGGTTTTGACGAAGATACCCGCAAGCGGAAAGTTTACGTTAAATACCCCAATGGAACAACAGCCAGCACGCATGGATTTTTGTTTAAAGATTACCCGAAGGTCAACGCAGGAACAGAAATCATTGTTCCCCGAAAACCCGAAAACAATCGCCCGGATCAAACCGGAAAATGGATTTCAATTACCAGCGCCCTCTCCTCTCTGGCCATTGCCATCACAGCGGTGTTGAGATAAACAACAGAAGCCGGATATTCAGATTTAAGATATTAGACCAAGATGCTGGAATCAAGATACAAGATCCAAGATAGTAGAATCAAGATTAATAGACAATCAAATTCTCGGATGACCAGATAGGCAGAACAACCCGCTGAAAGATCCTGAAACAAGTTCAGGATGACGGGTTAATTGCCGGGGAATTCAAGTCCCCAACTTCGCCAACAGGCGAATAACGAGGCCTACGAAGGTTTTGAACTAGAAAACAAGGGAAGGAAACAGCGAAGGCACTCGCTAAGTAAACCCTGTTTGACGACTGAAAGGAGGAGTTTGGTTTTCGGGCAGTGACTGACCCGTAGTTTTCTTTCAAAAGCATGGTCAGCCTTGATTCTTTTGGTT